>JAJZJJ010000241.1 GCA_021810175.1 Acidobacteriota bacterium
GTCTCGCCGGTTTCTATGTTTTCGATGGTAAACGTAGGTAAACGTAACGGGGCCGTCCAGACTTCCAAGGCTTCCCACTTGTGCAAGGACGTCGGATATAATTCCGCTGTCTTGATGGACATCCTCCAGCTGTGACTCATACCCCCTCCTCTTTTCGATGACCTATGATCCGGAAGCAAAATCGGCGTAAGTCGAAATGGGCGGGTGCCAGAGGTCCAATAAGAAAGAAAAAAGGGGGCGGGCGGCACTTGACCCGACTACGGCCTAGCCGTACCATATTGTCATGCGCTACGTGTGGGATCTGGCGAAAGATGCCTTCAACCGGCGCAAGCACGGTCTCTCACTCGCAGATGGAATACCGGCCCTCGAAGATCCGGATCGCATGAGCTGGATTGATGATCGCTTCGACTATGGCGAGGAGAGAATTGCTACTCTCGGCATGGGCCAAATGAATCTGTTGTACGTAGCGACAGTTGAGCCAGATGAAGAGACAACGCGGATCATCTCGGTCAGGAAGGCGGAACCCCATGAAATCGAAAAATATGGTTTCAGTTGTGCATAATCCCGGCGACCCGCCGATCGGGACGAATACCGATTGGACCGCCGTTGAAGCGCTTACCGATGAGGAGGTTCACGCCGCCGCGCTCGCCGATCCCGATGCGCAACCACTTCCTCGCGGCACAGATGAGGAGTTGGCAAAGCTCGGCCTCATCCGCATCCCCAATGTCAAAAAACTTCGTGAGCGCATCGGCATGACCCAGGAAGCCTTTGCTGCCGCGTATCGCATCCCGATTGGCACTCTGCGCGACTGGGAACAGGGCCGCAAGCGCCCTGAAGCGCCCGCTCGCGCTTACCTCACCGTCATCGCCCGCAACCCCAAAGCTGTGGCCAGCCTCCTCGAACAAGCCGCGTAGCCGGTGCGCGGTAGTTCGTCTTCACGGTGCGAACTGCAAGTCGTCCTTGCCCCGAGAATAAAGTGTGCTCGGTCCAATCGGCAGCCCGCAAACCGATCCTGGAAATCCCGGCCTTTTCCTGAATGGCGGTACTCCACGCCGCTTCGGTCTCGCTGGCCAGCCAGCAGCGCGATTTGGCCTTTTCCGGCCCGCCGACCCATCCCGGATTTGTGAATACCATGCGACAATGGAAGCATCAGCGATGATCCCATCTTCCACTTCAGATGCTCCCGTACCGGCGGTCGTAACGCCGGAGTTGCTGGCCCAGCATGGCATTACGCCGGAAGAGTACGAACAGATTCTGGCGGCGCTCGGGCGTGTGCCATCTCTAACTGAGCTGGGCATTTACAGCGTGATGTGGAGCGAGCACTGCTCCTATAAATCCAGCCGCGTACACCTGAAACGGCTGCCCACCAAAAGCGACCGCGTCGTGCAGGGGCCGGGCGAAAACGCCGGCATCATCGACGTGGGCGACGGCTGGGCCTGCGCCTTCAAGATCGAAAGCCACAACCACCCCAGCTATATCGAGCCGTATCAGGGCGCGGCTACCGGCGTCGGGGGCATTCTGCGCGATATCTTCACCATGGGGGCGCGGCCGCTGGCGGTCATGGATTCGCTGCGCTTCGGTCCCATCACCGCGGAAGAGGCCGGTCGCGCGCAAAGCCCGCAGGAGCTGAAGGCTCTTGTCCACAAGAATCACGCGATTGTGGAGGGGGTGGTCAGCGGCATCGCCGGATACGGCAACTGCTTCGGCGTGCCCAACCTGGGCGGCGAGACCAAGTTCGAGCCCTGCTACAGCGGCAATCCGCTGGTGAACGCCTTTGCCCTGGGGCTGGTCCGCAAGGACGAGATTTTCTACGCCAAGGCCACCGGGACGGGCAATCCGGTCATTTATGTAGGCGCCAAGACGGGGCGCGACGGCATCCACGGCGCCACCATGGCCTCCGAGGAGTTCAAGGAGGGGTCGGAACAGAAACGGCCCAACGTGCAGGTGGGCGACCCCTTCATGGAAAAGCTGCTGCTGGAGGCCTGCCTGGAAGCCATGAAGACGGGCGCCATCGTCGGCATTCAGGACATGGGCGCCGCCGGGCTGACCTGCTCGACCTGCGAGATGGGCGCGCGGGGCGGCGTGGGGCTGGATGTGGAGCTGGACCTGGTGCCGCAGCGCGAGACCGGCATGAGCGCCTACGAGATCATGCTTTCGGAAAGCCAGGAGCGGATGCTGCTGGTGGCCGAAAAGGGCAGGGAAGACGAGGTGCTGCGCGTCTTCTCGAAGTGGGGACTGGATGCGGTGATCGTGGGCACGGTGCAGCCCGAGCCGCGGCTGCGCATCCGTCATCATGGCGAGCTGATGGCCGATATTCCCAATCAGTCGCTGACCGACGAGGCGCCACTCTATCACCGGCCCATCGGCACCTGGAAGGCGCCGGTTCCGCAGGAGCCGCCGGAGGATGTGCAGGCGGAGCTTGCCAAGGACCGCGACTACACGGCCGACTTCGACAAGATGCTGGGCAGCGCCAACGTTTGCTGCAAGCGCTGGGTTCACGAGCAGTACGATTCGATGGTCCAGACCAACACGGTGCAGGGGCCGGGCGGTGAAGCCGGCGTCATGCGCATCAAGGGCACCGGGGAGCCGGGCCACGAGCGCGGTCTGGCCATGGCGCTCGACGGCAACGGCCGCTGGTGCTATCTGGATCCCAGGCTGGGGGCGATGCACGCAGTGGCGGAAGCCGCACGCAAGGTGGCCTGCACGGGCGCGACGCCCGTGGCCGCGACCAACTGCCTGAACTTCGGCAACCCCGAGAAGCCGGAGATCATGGCCCAGCTTTCGGCGGCCATCGACGGCATTGCGGAGGCCTGCACGGCCCTGCGCACGCCGATCACGGGCGGCAATGTCTCTTTATATAACGAGACCAGAGGCGAGGGCATCTTTCCGACGCCGGTTCTGGGGATTGTGGGCATTCTGGACGATGTGACCCAGGCCGTGCCGGCGCATTTTCAGCGCCAGGGCGATGCGATCATTCTCATTTGGCCGATTCCCAAAGGCGAAGAGCCTGCGCCCGAGCTGGCTGTGCCGCTGGAGCCTCTGCCTATCAGCCAATATCCCATGCCGCTTTACCAGCCCGAGCCGTATATCTCACCGAAGCCGGAGGCGCCGGAGTCTGAGGTGGCTGCGGCTCTCACGACTTTTGGTTCGTCGGAGTATGCCAAAGTGGTCCTGGGCGGCATCTGGGGTCAGCCGCCTCCGCTCGATCTGGAGGCTGAAGCTGAACTCCACTCCTTGCTTGACGAACTGGCGGAGCGCAAATTGCTGCATTCCGCGCGCGATCTCTCCGATGGCGGCATTGCCGTGGCGCTGGCGCAGGCTGCTTTTCCGCTCGGGATCGGCGCCACCGTCGAGCAGGATCCATCGCTATTGGAATACCCGGCCTTCGGCCTGTTTGCAGAGCCGGCCTCCACGGTGATTGTGACCACGGGACACGGCCACGTTTCAGCCATCGAAAAGGCGGCGCGTGACCATGGCTTCTTTGCCGCACGCATCGGAACCACCGGCGGCGGCAGGCTGGAAGTCTCCGTTGACAAGCAGCCGTTTATTTCCGCCTCGCTTGCTGTCCTGCGCAAGCATTGGGCTGCGGCGCTGGAAGCCAATCTTCACGAAGAGGTTCGTGCATGACGCAGCGGCTCTATCAGGGCGTGAGCGGAATTTTGGATCAAACTGCAAGCCTTGTTGCAAACTGCGCGGCGGGGATGGGACGCCCGGTTAGAGATGAGGGCGATGACAAGCTCCATGAAGAGTGCGGCGTAGTAGCTGTGCATAACTATGCAGATGCTGCCCGGCAGGCCTATCTGGCGCTCTATGCTCTGCAGCATCGCGGGCAGGAGTCGGCCGGCATCGCCACGGCCGACGGCCAGCGGCTGGCCAATATCAAGGGCATGGGGCTGGTCTCTGAAATCTTCACCGACGACGTGATTGCCAAGCTGCCCGGCCGTATGGCCATCGGCCACACGCGCTACTCGACCACCGGCGACTCGGCGCTGCTGAATGCCCAGCCCATCCGCGTGGATTCGACCAAAGGCCTTATCGCCATTGCCCACAACGGCAACCTGGTAAACCTGGGCAATCTGCGCGCTCGCCTGGAACGCGAAGGCGCTTATTTTCAGACGACCTCCGACTCCGAGATCATCGTTCAGCTCATCGCGCACTCGCAGGCCGGCACGCTGGTTGATGCCATTGCCGGCTCACTGGCGCAGGTGGAAGGCGCGTTTTCCATCGTGATGATGACGCGCGACCGCATCTTCGCCGCCCGCGATCCGCGCGGCTTCCGGCCGCTTTCCATGGGCCGCATGAAGAATCCTGACGGTTCCGACGCGATTGTTTTTGCCAGCGAAAGCTGCGCCTTCGACCTGCTCCGCGCCGAATTCCTTCGCGACGTGCATCCCGGCGAGCTGATCATGGTCAGCGACGACGGCGTGACCAGCCGCCAGTTCGCTTCCGGCATTCCCCAGGCAAGCTGCATCTTCGAGCATGTGTACTTTGCGCGGCCCGACTCGCGCATCTTTGGCCGCTGGGTGCAGGAGAGCCGCGACCAGATGGGCCGCCAACTGGCTCGCGAATCGGGTGTGTCCGCCGATGTAGTTGTGCCCGTGCCCGACTCCGGCGTGACAGCCGCGTTGGGATACGCGGAAGAAGCGGGGCTGCCGTTCCGTTTCGGCCTGATCCGCAACCACTATGTGGGCCGCACTTTTATTGAGCCAGAGCAGCGTGTGCGCGACTTTGGCGTCCGCCTCAAGCTCAACCCCGTCCATAATCTGCTGGCCGGTAAACGCGTGGTGCTGATCGACGATTCCATCATCCGCGGGACAACAAGCCGCAAGATTGTGCGCATGGTGCGCGGCGCGGGTGCAACCGAGGTCCATCTCCGCATTAGCTGCCCGCCCACGGTTTCTCCGTGCTTTTACGGCGTGGATACGCCCAACAAGCGCGAACTGATCGCCGCCAACCAGTCCATAGAGGAAATTCGCCGCTTCATCGAGGCTGATTCGCTTGCCTATTTATCTCTTGAAGGCATGTTGAAGAGCTGCGATGGCGGCGAAGGCAACAGCTTTTGCACTGCCTGCTATACGGGCAACTATCCCACCCAATGGCTCGATGTGGAAGAGATTCTACCCGCCGCGGCAATCTCGTAATTTCTCCTGCAACGAAGAATGAAACGCCTTTGCGCTCACCACGTGCAGAACGCCTCGATGCGCCCAAGCAGCAAACAATTTCGCGCTTCGGCGGGGACCTGAGGTCTCGCAGTATCTTTCGCTCCGATCGTACACAGCAAAAGTAATTTCCGTCGAAAGTATTGGACATCCGTCAAGAGATTTCGACGAATTCTTTGCCGACAGATCCTTGCGCCCAGGCCCATAATTCTCTCTGATCTTTCGATATTCGCCAGAATTGATAGGTGGCGAATCAATGTAAGAGGCGGGAATGCTCCGCTTCTGACGCCGCCGTTCGAATGCCGGGCGTGCATTTCCTGCAGGGATGCCGATCTGTCAACCACTGCGCTGGAGCATTGCAGCGAGAGTGGCCCCCAGCGTGCTCTATGCATAGCAGAGCTACGCAGCAAAGTTGAAGGTGTGTGACGCCCGGCTGGGCAGGTAGGCACAGACTCCGCGGGTGA
>JAJZJJ010000242.1 GCA_021810175.1 Acidobacteriota bacterium
TGGAGGGTGGCGGCTGTGGGCTGCATGAACCCGGAGGGGCGGATGAGCGAGCGGAGTTCGGCGATGGGCAGGGCGCGGAGGGCGTCGAAGCGGAGGAGATTGCGCTGGCGGAGGTTCGAGAGGGAGCGCTCGACGGCTGTCCATGCGGTGCCCTGGGTGAGGCAGGCTCCGACGATGGTTTCAAGGGGTGACTGGGAGGGCCACCAGTGCTGCGGGCCGTAGGCAGCGGCGAGGGTTTCGTAGAGGGCGCGGAGGCGCTGAGCGGAGTTGAGCTGCGGGATGGCGGTGCTGCGAGCGGGCATGGGATTAGAGAACAGGGGAGCCGTTGCCCTTGCCATTATCGGTCAGGCGAAGGCTTTGGCCTCGTGGAAGATGCTATCGCAGACGGGGTATCGGGGGATGGTTTTTGGACGGCGGAGGCTGTGATCGCCGGGGATGGCGGAGTTTCGGGCAGGGATGATCTTTGGCGTGCGAGATTTTGTACGGGTGCGGGAAATGGGGATTCGGCGGTGTAGCCGTAGGGGAGGACGATGATGTCGACGCGGCGGTTTTTGGCGCGTCCGGCGGCGGTAGTGTTGGAGGCGATGGGGTGGTACTGCGCGTAACCGGCGGCGGAGAGGCGAGCGGGCTGGATGTGGAACCCGGTAATGAAGAGGCGGGTCATGTAAGTGGCGCGAGCGGTGGAGAGCTCCCAGTTGGAGTTGTATCTGGCGGTGTGGATGGGGAGGTTGTCGGTGTGGCCTTCGATACGGAGGGCGTAGGGTGTGGGGCGGAGCTCCTGCGCGATTTTGCCGATGGTGGGGATGGAGGCAGGCCGCGGCCTTGCGGATCCGCTCTGGTAAAAGCCGGCTTCGCGCAGGGAGATAACGAGGCCGTTGGGACCGAGTTGCAGCGCGACAGTGTGCGCGGCAATTTCGGCGGACAGGGTGTGATCGAGCTCCTTTTTGATGCGGGTGAGGTCTTCCTGCACGGAGGCGGGGGTTTTGGCCTGAGGAGGCACGGAGACGGAACCAGCGCCCTTGCCGTGGCCATTTTCAGGGAAGATGCCGAGAGCGGTGAAGGCCGAGTGAATGGCCTGCGCGAACTGCGCCTGCTTGCGCATGTCGGCCCGGGAGCTGGCATAGAGGACGACGAAGAAGGCGAACAGGAGGGTGATGAAGTCCGCATAGGAGACGAGCCAGCGTTCGTGGTTGGAGTGGTGGTGTTGGCGGCGGCGCCGTTTCATGCCGTGGACTCCTGAGCGGCGCCCTTCTTGCCTTTCTTTTTCTGCTGCCGGGTGGGCGAGGCGAGGTAGCTTTGGAGCTTGAGCTCGAGGATGCGGGGATTCATGCCTTCGAGGATGGAGATGACGCCTTCGATGGCCATTTCCTTGAGGCGCTGTTCTTCCCGGACGCGGCTTTTGAGCTTGCCGGCGACGGGCAGGAAGAGCAGGTTGGCGGCGGCGACGCCGTAGATGGTGGCGACGAAGGCGACGGCGATGCCGCGGCCGACTTCGTCGATGTGGCTGAGATGCTGCATGACCTGGATGAGTCCGATGACGGCGCCGATGATGCCGATGGTGGGCGAGAATCCGCCGGCCGATTCAAAGACGGCGGGGATTTTCTCTTCGCTTTCCGACTGGTTGTCGAGTTGGAGTTCCATGATGGTGCGCAACTCGGAGGGTTCGGTGCCGTCGACGGCGAGCATGACGGCCTGGCGGAGGAAGGGGTCCTGGATGCTGTCGAGGTCCTGATCGAGCGAGACGATGCCGCTGCGGCGGGCCTTGTTGGCGAAGCCGACGATCTGGGTGAGGGTGGCCTGGCCGGTGTTGTGTTTCCAGAAGAAGACGCGTGCGAGGCTGCGCAGCGCCGCCATGACGGCAGGGAGGGGGTACTGGAGCAGAACGGCGCCGAAGGTGCCGCCGAAGACGATCATGGCGGCGGTGGGCTGGAGGACCTGATCGATGCGTCCGCCTTCGATGATGAGTCCGGCAAGGATGCCGAGGAGGGCGAGAAGGATGCCGCCCACGCTGCTGCTGTCCATGGTTTCTATCTCCTTATGGCTCCTGCGGGCGGCGGCGGTGTGCGGCGGCCGGATCCGGGGCGGTTTCCTGCCTGCGCTCTTCGGGAAGGTGTGCCAGGGCGGAGTGTGCGGCGGCGGCGGAGGCTGCGTTGCGCTGATCGAGTGCGCCGGGGAGGGTTTCGGCCAGGGTTCGGAGCTCCCGGATACGGTAGGCGGTCATGCGGTCGACGACCACTTCGCAGCTCTCGAGAACGACGATCTTTTCGCCGTGGATGAGGGTGAGCATGGTATCGGGGGATGCTTCCGCGTACTTGATGAGGTCGCTGTTGACGTAGATGGGGCTGCCGTTGAGCCGGGTGAGAGGAATCATCGGGTGTGTGCCTCAGTGGAGTTATCGGCACAGATGAGAAAACGTTCATTTGGAAGGTGGTGGGGCGGGGCGGTGGTCAGAGCGGCGCACGTGAGTTGCCAAACCAGCGGTGCGGTATAAAGCAACTTTGGCGGGCGCCGATGAAGGCGGTGTGCAGCGATTCTCCGGTATGCCGGGCGGGGCCCGGTGGAGCCGGGGATCGGAACCGTAACCAAAACATCGCAACCAAAGGAGCGAATTCCTTATGTCACTCGGCGTACTGAACAACATCTCGGCACTTTATGCCGAGAACAACCTGAACCAGACGCAGTCCAGCCTGCAGAATGTGCTGACGCAGCTATCGTCGGGTTCGCGCATCAACTCCGGCGCCGATGACGCGGCCGGTCTTTCGCTGGCGAACGGCCTGAGCGCAAACTCGGCGGCTCTGACGCAGTCGGCGACAAACGCGAGCGAAGGCGTGGGCCTGCTGCAGGTGGCCGACGGCGCGCTTTCGCAGGTGACGAACCTGTTGAATCGCGCGGTGACGCTGGCGACCGAAGCCTCGAACGGCACGCTGAACACCACGCAGGACAGCGCGGCGAACTCGGAGTACCAGTCGATTCTGGATGAGATCAACAATATTGGAGCGACGACGACCTACAACGGTCAGCAGGTGTTTGGCGGCAGTTTTGCCGTCTTCACCGGTGACGGCACGGTCGGTGGCGGCTTCACCGACACCATCTCCCTCGCGGCACTGACGAGCGCGACGGTGGGCGATTCGACCGGTTCTGCCGGTCTGACCTACACGGCCGGCGGCGGCACGGCGACCTCCACTTTGACCTACGCTCCGGCGGGAACCGCCGGGACGACGACCGAAAATCTGAGCACGACCAAGCTGGACAACTCGACCGACGCGCAGGCTGCATTGAACTCCGTTTACGCGGCGGTGCAGGATGTGGCGGCCGAGCGGGGCTACACCGGCGCGCAGATCAACACGCTGAACGCGGTGAGCAACGTGGAAAGCACGGAGCAGGTGAACGTGACTTCCGCGCAGAACGCGGTCATGGCGACGGACTATGCGCAGGCGACCTCGCAGATGTCGAAGTACGAGATTCTGTCTCAGACCGGTATCAGCGCGCTGGCGCAGGCCAACAGCATGCAGCAGCTGGTGACGAAGCTGTTGCAGTAGCGGCTGGGAGGTTGGATGAAACCGCGGGGGGCTTCGGCCTCCCGCAACTCTTTGCGCCGCAGTTTTCAAGTCCCCTTCCCATTTCGCCGATAGAGATTGCATGAGCACTGTTGGCCTTGCATTTGGCTCTCCCACCGCCGGCACGGGTTTTGACGTGACGAGCACCGTCAACCAGATCGTGGCGAACCTGCAGGCGGTGGAGACACCCTGGCAGAATCAGCTGGCCAGCCTGCAGTCGCAGGACACGGCGCTGACGGGTCTGGGAAGTGATTTGAGCTCGCTATCGACCGCGTTACAGTCGCTGACGGATTTTCAGGGCGTGCTGGCCGGCAAGCAGGGATCGAGTTCGGATACCTCGATTCTGCAACTGACCTCTTCGGCCACGAATGCAGTCGCCGGCAGCCACACGATCGTGGTGAACAGCCTGGCGCAGACTTCGTCGTACTACAGCAATGATGTGGGCGCCACGGATACGCTTTCCGGCACGCTGAGCCTTCAGGTGGGGAATGGCACGGCGCAGACGATCACGATTGATTCCAGCGACAACACGCTGTCGTCGCTGGCGAATGCGATCAACTCGGGCAGTTATGGAGTGACGGCCAGCGTGTTGACCGATGCGAGCGGCTCGCGGCTGGAGCTGGTGAGCAACACCAGCGGATCGAGCGGGAACATTACACTGGGAGGCTCGCTGACGGACGCGACCACCAGCACGGCCATGAGCTTCACGCAGGCGCAGGCCGGCGCCGACGCGCAGCTGACGGTGGACGGCATCGCGTTGACCAGCGCCTCGAACACGGTGACGAATGCGCTGCCCGGGGTGACCTTTCAGCTGCTGAGCGCCGCGCCGGGAACGCAGGTGCAGGTGCAGATCACCAATGACAACACGTCGGTTGAGTCGGCGGTCAACAGCCTGGTGACCGCCTACAACAAGGTGATCACCGACTTGAACACGCAGGAGAGCAACGACTCCTCGGGCACGGCCCAGCCGCTGTTTGGCAACCCCACGGTGGCGACGCTGCAGCAGGAGCTGGAAAGCGCGATCAATTTTGCGCAGCCGGCCAATGCCGTGGGGACGGCGAGCACGATCGGGAGCACGGACACGCTTTCCGGCAGCCTGGCGATTTCCGTGGGAGGCGGCACGGCACAGACGGTGAATGTGAACAGCAGCAATCCGACGCTGCAGGGCATGGCGGACGCGATCAACGCGGCCGGGCTGGGAGTGACGGCGAGCGTGATCACCTCGGGCACGCAGGCGACGCTGAGCCTGGTGAATGCGACGGGCGGATCGAGTGGATCGATTGCGGTAACCAGCAGCCTGACCGATACGACGACCGGTTCGGCGGTGACCTTTGGTTCATCGCAGGCCAACTTCGTGACCTCGTTCACGCAGCTGGGGATTTCGGTGAACAACGACGGGACGCTGACGCTCAACACGGACACGCTGGACGCGCTGCTGAACAGCAACTACCAGAGCGTGGTGAACTTTCTGCAGCCGAGCGGATCGTATACCTCGTTTGGAAGCAATCTGACGAATGTTCTCGGCAATCTCGGCAACAGCACGCCGCAGGGAGCGATCAGCCTGGCGCTCAAGGAAAACCAGACCGTCGAGCAGCAATTGAACACGAATATTACCAACGAAAACACGATCATCAACCAGCAGAAGGCGACGCTGACGACGGAACTGAACCAGGCGAATCAGATCCTGCAGTCAATTCCGGAGCAGCTGGCCCAGGTGAACGAGATGTACAGTGCGATCACCGGCTACAACCAGTACAGGATGGGGAGCTAGGATGAACTACCAGAGCGAGTCGTTGGCGGGCAAGAATCCCGTGGAGCTGATTGTCGCCCTCTACGACGGCATGCTGCGATTTCTCTCCGAGGCGATCGCGGCGGTGGAACGCGGCGATGTGGCCGCGCGGCGGGTCGCCGTCAAGCGGGTCTTTGATATTCTGCTGCACCTGCAGTCGCGGCTGCGGATGGACGTGGGCGGGAGTTCGGCGCAGTCGCTTTCGGAGTTTTACGCGGCGATTTTTGCGCTGTGCCTGGAGGGCTCGCGGC
>JAJZJJ010000243.1 GCA_021810175.1 Acidobacteriota bacterium
GCTCGACGGCCGCACGGTGAAGCGCTTCAACGGCACAACTGAGCTCCTCCACACGCAGGGAGCCACGCTGGTCAGCGTCGATCCCAATATCCGCGAGCGCATCATGGGCAGCCTGGTGAACCCCAACATCGCGGTTCTCATCCTCATCGCCGGCGGCCACCTCATCATCCTGGAGTTTCACATCCCCGGCACCATCATCCCGGGAGCACTCGGCACGCTCATGGTGGTGCTGTCGCTCTTCGCCCTCAATCTCCTGCCGCTGCATTACACCTCGCTGGCGCTCATCCTCGCCGCCTTCGTCCTGATGGCGCTGGAGGCCAACTTCCCCAGCCACGGCATCCTGGCCCTCACCGGCGTGGCCGCCCTGGTCTTTGGCCTGCTCACGCTGGTCAACGGACCCATCCCGCAGATGCGCGTGCAGTGGGCCACCGCGCTCTCCACGGGCCTTGCCTTCGGCCTCATCACCGCATTCCTCATCCGCATCGCGGTCCGCGCCGAGCGAAGCAAAGTCCAGATCGGCGTCGAGGCTCTCATTGGCGCCATTGGCGTGGCCCAGCAAATTCTCGCTCCCCAGGGCCAGATCCTCGTCCACGGCGAACTCTGGCAGGCTGAGTCCGCCACTCCCGTAGCCGCCGGCGATCAGGTCCGCGTCACCGGCGTCCGAAATCTAACACTGTTGGTCGAACCAGTACTCAGCCGCGCTTCCTCCTGACGATTCTGGTTCCCGGCGGCCGGGGGTGGGGTAAAATCGCAGCCGGGTGCAAGGGGTCCCGAGCATGATCAGTATTCCCGTCCTGGTATTCTTCGCCATCGTCGTCCTCTACCTGCTCAACTGCATCAAGATCCTGCGCGAATACGAGCGCGGCGTCATCTTTCGCCTGGGCCGCGCCCTGCCCCAACCCAAAGGCCCAGGCATCATCTTCGTCTTCCGGCCCCTGGATCAGATGGTGCGCGTCTCCCTCCGCCAGGAGGTCATGGAGGTCCCGCCCCAGGACGTCATCACCAAGGACAACGTCACCATCAAGGTCAACGCCGTCATCACCATGCGCGTCCTCAATCCCGCCAAGGCTGTCATCGAGGTCGCCAATTACGTCTACCAGACTTCCCAGTTCGCGCAGACCACCCTCCGCTCCGTCCTTGGCGAAGTCGAGCTGGACGGGCTGCTCTCCCATCGCGACGTCCTCAACCAGCGCATTCAAACCATCATCGACCAGCGCACGGAGCCCTGGGGCGTCAAGGTGGTGAGCGTCGAGGTCAAGCAGGTCGATCTCCCGGACACCATGCTGCGCGCCATGGCCCGCCAGGCGGAAGCCGAACGCGAGAAGCGCTCCAAAATCATCAATGCCGAAGGCGAATTCGCTGCCGCGCAGCGCCTGGTGGAAGCCGCCAATCAGCTGGCTGCACAACCAGTCACGCTCCAGTTAAAGTATCTTCAGACCCTCATCGACATCGGCGTGGAAAAGAACACGACCATCGTCTTCCCGCTTCCGATGGAACTGGTCTCACTGCTGGGCAAAGCTTTTGCCCCTGGACAGCCTCCAGCTAAAAACGATGAGGAGAAATAGCCCGTAAAGGGCCGGGAGTACCCATGAGGTTCGCAGAGAGCGAAGACGAAGTCGAGGAAATCCGCAGAAAAGCCGCGCGCACTCGATCCAGACGCGGCGACGAAGAAGACGGCCGGGAAATCACCCTGGGCGCCGGCTCCATGCTCGGCATCTTTTTCAGTCTTGTGCTCATCTGCGGACTCTTCTTCGGCCTGGGCTACTCGGTCGGCCGCGGCGGCGCGACGCCTGTCGTAACGCAGCCCGCGGAAACACCCGGCGCCCCGGTCGCCTCGAATCAGGGCAAACCATCGCCCGATCAGCTGACGGTTGCGCAGTCACCGGACGCGGCACTCAATCCGGCGGCCAATTTCGCAACGCCTGTTGCCGGGGGTACGACAGCCGCAACCGCCGCTCCGGGCCAGACTCCCGCCCCGACGGTAACTCCGGCGTCTCCTCAGTCCGCGAGCCCGGCCATGGCTCAGACCACGTCTTCAACCTCGGCACAAATGACCACGCCGTCTGCTGCCGCCCAGCCTGCTTCAGCTTCGCCGGCATCGACGACCGCCTTCAATCCGGTTCCTCTCCAGCGAAATGCTCCGTCGATCCAGCCCGCATCGGCTCCGGCTGGGCAGCAGCCCCTCAGCACCATCACTCCGCTCACCGGGACCTATATGGTGCAGATCGCCGCCGTCCGCATGCAGCAGGACGCCAATGTCCTCGTCACTGCCCTGGAAAACCGCGGCTACAAAGTGACCATCCGCCGCGAGCAGGATAACCTTCTCCACGTTCAGGTCGGCCCTTTTATGACTCGCACTCAGGCCATGGCCATGCGTTCCCGGCTGCTCGCGGATGGCTACAACGCCATCGTTAAGCCGTAGCCGCCGGCCCCCGCATCCACTCCGGCAAACCTGCAGCAATTGCCTCGCGCGCCGCGCGCATAAGCTCCTCCCGTGAGGCAAAGTCCCCAGGGAACAGCGGCGCATGGAATGTCACGTGCGCCGTCCCCGGAAAGATCTTCAGGCTTCCCTTCTTCATCATCGTCTCGGTCCCGTAAATCGAAATTGGAACCACCGGCGCGCCGCTCTCCATCGACAAATAGAACGGCCCCTTCATTGAAGGCCTGCAGCCGCCCATCCCGCGAACGGGTTCCCTCCACAAACGAGAGCACATGAATACCCGCGGCTAGAACGCTCCGTGCCGCCGCAACGCTTTCCATCGCGCTTTCCACGCGCCGGTCCCGATCCACAGGGATAAACTTTGCCAGCCCCATGGCATAGCCCAGCACCGGAATCCTCATCAGCGACCGCTTGAGAAATACAGCGGTATGCCCCGGCAAAAGCGGATACAGAATCGGTGGATCGAGGTTCGAGATGTGGTTAGGCAGGAAGATGTACTGCTGTCCGCGCACGGGCGGCTGCTCCCAAACCACCTGCATGCGGATACCCGCCACCCACAGCCCGGCCCGCGTGATCGATACACCCAGCCAGTGGAGCAGCGCAACATTCCTGGTCGCCAGTGTCCACGGAATCCCGATCACCGCACCGGGGATGCCCAGCACGGTCCAGGTGGAAAAAAGCAGAATCGCGGCAAGCATCGGTCAGTCTCCCGCGGCCCTTCCACGGAGCGCCGCGGGCAGCTTTTCGTAAATGCCGTCAAAGCCCCCGTTGGACAAAATCGCCACCACATCCCCGGCGGCCAGTCGCGGCGTCAGATTCGCAACGATCGCTTCCGCATCCGGAAACAGTGCGGCATCGTGCCCGCCCTGGCGCAGCGCCGCCACGACGTTCTCCGGCTGCAGCCGCTCCTGCTCCGGAATCTTCTCCGAATGAAATACCCCTGCCAGCACCACAGCATCGGCAGTCGTCAGGCTCTCCACCAGCTCCCGCTCGAACACATTGCGCCGCAGCGTGTTTGAGCGCGGCTCCAGCACGGCCCACAGCCGGCGTCCCGGCCACGCCGCCCGCAGCGCGCGCAGCGTCTCGCGAATCGCCGTGGGATGATGCGCGAAGTCGTCGATGATCGTGATCCCGTTCACCTCAGCGCGCACCTCAAGCCTGCGTCGCACACTCCTGAAGCTCGCCAGAGCCTCCACGATCGACTCAACGGCCACGCCCTGACCCGCCGCCAGAGCCGCCGCCGCCGTGGCGTTCAGCGCATTGTGTTCGCCGGCCATCGGCAGCATCAGCTCCGCCCATTCTCTGCCCTGTCGCAGCACCCGCCAGCGGCTGGAGCCGCCCTCGAAGCGCAGGTCCTCGATCCGCCACGCCGACTCTTCCCCAAATCCGTAACGCTCCACGGCACACATCGCGCCCTTCACGCATTGCGTCACGTTGGGAGCCGCGTCGAATGCCACAATCCGTCCACGCGCCGGCACCAGGTTCACCAGCCGCCTGAACGCCGTCTTCACCGCCTCCAGATCGCGGTAAATATCCGCGTGGTCAAATTCCACGTGCGTCAGAATCAGCGCATCGGGGAAATAGTGCATGAATTTGGGACCCTTATCGAAAAAGGCCGTATCGTACTCGTCCCCTTCAATAATGAACGGCCGCCCCTCGCGTACCTGAAAACTGGTCCCGAAATTTTCCGCCACACCGCCGATCAGAAACGACGGCGCCAGTTCCGCCTGCCTGCGCGCCGCCACTTCATAAATCCATGCCAGCATACTGGTCGTGGTCGTTTTGCCGTGCGTGCCCGCCACCACCAGCGACTCGTGGCCGCGGATAAACTCCTCATGCATCAGCGCGGCCAGCGAGGTGAACGGAATCCGCTCGTTCAGCACATGCTCCAGCTCTACATTGCCGCGCGAAATCGCATTCCCTACCACCACCAGGTCCGGCGCGGGCTCCAGGTTCGACGCCGCAAATGGTTCCGCAACGCGAATCCCCAGCTCGCGCAGCAGTTCCGACATCGGCGGATACGCCGCCTGATCGGAACCCGTCACCCGATACCCCTTCCGCTGCAGCAATCCAGCGAGCGACGCCATCGCCGTGCCGCATATCCCAATCAGATGAATGTGTCTCTTATCCGGCATGGTCAACTGGCGCTACAGCCGCCTCCAGATACTGTAACTGTATTTGCTCTCTTTCCAGAATCAGCTCGGCCTCGATCCCCATCGGCAGCGTCACATTGCCGCCGGATACATGCCCCGAACGCAGCCCCATCGCAATCGGCACATCAAAGGGCTCCAGCACGCGCAGAATCACCTCTTCCAGCAGATGCGGATCCGCGTCCGGAGAGACGCATTCCTTCATCTCGCCAAAAATGAATCCCCTCACCCTCTCGAACTTCCCCGCCAGGATCATCTGCCGCAACAGCCGATCCACCTGATACGGCTTCACGCCAACATCTTCCAGAAACAGCAGCTTTCCTTCTGTTTGCGGAGCAAACCTCGTTCCCAGCGATGCCGCCAGGATCGTCAGGCACCCGCCATACATCGTCCCGCGGGCGCTCCCCGGACGCAGCACGCGCATTCCATGCTCCACTCCGGCCTGCACCAGTCCGCCGCTCAGAGCCGCGCGAAAGCTGTCGAGGTCCACGCCGTTCTCCACCGAGAAATCCGCCGCCGTCATCGGCCCATGGAACGCCACCAGCCCCGTCTGATCCAGCATCCACATCTGCATCGTGGTCAGATCGCTGTAGGCAAAGAAGGCCTTCGGATGCCCGCCGATCAGCTCCAGGTCCAGATCATCCAGCAGATAATTTGATCCGTAACCGCCACGCGTACACATCACCGCTGCCGCGGCCGGGTCGGCAAACGCTCCCTGCATGTCCGCGAGCCGCTCCTCCGCCGTGCCGGAAAAATACGGCGTCTGTTTCCCATAGGCATGTTCCGCCGCGACTGCATCGTAACCGAGGGCCCGCAGCGTCTCCACACCGCGGGTGATCCGCTCCGCCCGCGCGCTGCTGGCCGGCGATACTACGGCAATCCTCGCGCCTGGCGCAACCGCCAACGGCTTCACAACACGCTCAGCCAACGAAAACCTCGCCTGCCGCGATCAGCTCCGCCGGCCCGGTAAGCGTCATCTCCGTTCCGGCGCCGTCCCACTCCACC
>JAJZJJ010000244.1 GCA_021810175.1 Acidobacteriota bacterium
AGGGAGCCTCGCCGATGGTGACTACTCCCAGGTGCGGCTCCAGAGTCGTGAACGGGTAATCGGCAATCTTCGGCCGCGCCGCGGAAATGCGCGAGATCAACGTGGATTTGCCCACATTCGGATAGCCCACCAGCCCCACATCCGCCAGCACCCGCAGTTCCAGCCGGTAGTGCCGCTCCTCGCCCGGACGCCCCAGCTCATGCTCCCGCGGAGCCTGATGCGTCGGCGTGGCGAAATGCTGGTTCCCGCGCCCGCCGCGCCCGCCGCGCGCAATCACAATGCGCTCGTCGCGCTCCGTGAAGTCGTGGATCATCTCCCCGGTGTCCGCGTCGAACAGCACCGCCCCCACCGGCACCTTCAGCACAACATCCTTGCCGTCGCGCCCGGTGCAGTTGGAGCCCATTCCGTGCTCGCCGCGCTCGGCCTTGTGCTCCGGGTTAAACCGGAAATAGACCAGCGTGTTGTGCCGCTGGCTGGACTCCATGATCACGTTACCGCCGTGTCCGCCGTCTCCACCCGACGGCCCGCCTCTCGGGACAAATTTCTCCCGCCGGAAAGCCATGCAGCCATTACCGCCGTCACCGGCTTTCACCCGTATTTTCGCTTCATCGATAAACATTCGCTCCTCTTAGTTTAACGAAAGCGTTACGCTCGACTCACCTTCCGCAATGAAACTTCCGGGCCAGCCGCACACTGGTCACTTTGCAGTGAGGCTCCTTGCGCTTCCGTCGAAGTGCCAACGCGGTTGTGTCGGCGCTATGCCTGGCGCTCGCCGCGGCTTCCTGCCTCGCGCAGTCGGAAACCGGGGGCCTTGTTGACGGACGGATCACCGGCCCCCGTGGGGCAGCCGTCTCCGGCGCCGCCGTACGCATCGAAAACCCATCCACCGGAGAGTCTGCCAATACCCTCTCCGATGCTCGTGGAGACTTCCGCTTCGCGCACCTCATCCCCGGCGCTTACCGCCTCCAGGTGCGCTCGCCTGGCCTCTCTCACTGGGAAGCCGACAATCTGGCTGTTGACATGGGCGCATCCATTCGCCTTCATCCCGCTCTCACCTGGATGGACATCCATCGCACCATCCTGGTCGATGCCTCGCGGCTCGGCGGTGTCTCCACCGCATCGCGGGACTTCGGCCAGGGTATGCTGCGGAATCTCCCCAACAACGGCCAGATCTGGTCCCGCCTGGCTGCGCTCTTTGGCGCCGCTTCTTCCGATGGCAACGGCGGCGTCAGCTTTCGCGGCCTCAGCCCTCTGCTCAACAGCATCGGCGTCGACGGAACCAACGATACCCTCGCCTTTCGCAGCCGCGAGCGTGCCGCCACCGGCAACGGTTATACAACCGCGCCATCCGCCATCAGTCAGTTCCGTGTCAGTGGCAGCGGCCTGGCAGCACCCGCTGGCCGCGGCGGCGGCGTTTTCTCGACCATCACGAAGAGCGGTGGCAGCCACCTGCACGGCCAGGCAGTCTTCTACGATCGCGGTGTAATCGGCCAGGCCTACAACGCCTACACCCGCGTCATGCAGATGGAGCCCGCCGGCACCACGGCCCTGGCCTCCGGTCCCGTGCTTTACCTGGACGGACAGCCCATCACCTACGTGGACGTCCCCTATCACGCCCCTGATCGCCGCCAGCAGTGGTCAGTCTCCGCCGGTGGCCCCATCCGTCGCGGCCGCCTCTTCTGGTTCCTTGCCTGGAACCAATATCTCCGCAACGACCCCGCAGTGGCCCGCGCCGCCGAACCGGAGATCTTCTTTTCCCCGCCATCCGCCTCCACGCTTGCCACCCTCGAAGCCCGCCTCCAGAACAGCCGCAGTCCCATCGTCAGCAGCTGCGCGCAGGCGGGCGTTCCGGGCGGAGGCTCAACCGCCATGGCCGCCTGCGCCTGGGCAACCGTGCTCCACCAGCTCAACGGCCTCCTCGGAACCGTCCCGCGCTCCAGCCGGCAGACCATCCTCTTTCCCAAACTTAACTGGCGCATCAACCCGCACAACCAGCTCGTGCTCCAGTACAACTCCATGCGGCGCGGCGCACCCCACGGCGCGCTCGGCGCGGCCTCGGAAATGGACTCCATCGGCAGCTTCGGCAACAGCTCCACCTCCGACGACACCGCCATGGTGCGCTGGGACGACTTCATGACTCCCCAACTGGTCAGCAGCATGCGTTACCAGTTCAACCGCCATCTCCTGGCGCAGTCTCCCGCCATTCCATCCAGCCTGGAACGGCAGTTCTCCGGCAACCCCTGGGGACTGCCGCCTCAGGTCTCCATCGACAGCAGCTCCGGCTTCACGCTCGGCACCCTCTCCACCGTGAACAAGCAGAAGTACCCCGAAGAAGCGCGCCGGCAGTTCACCGACAACGTCACCTGGATGCGCGACCGCAATACCATCCGTTTTGGCTACAGCTACAACCATGTAACCGACGCCATCGAGGGACTCAACGGCGAAAACGGCGCTTATTCCTACCCGTCCCTGCTGAACTTTATCTCCGACATGCTCGCGCCCGACAGCTGCGACGCATCGTCCATTGCCGCCGGCCCCTACCCCTGCTACGACCGCTTCCGCCAGACCCTCGGCTACACCAGCTGGTGGTTCAGTACCGAGGATTACGCCGCCTACGCCGCCGACGACTGGAAGCCCCTTCCCCGCCTGACCCTCTCCCTCGGCCTCCAATACGAATACGAGCGATTGCCCAATACCAATCGCGCCCTCGTCAACAGCGCCATTCCGCCGACGGCCATGCTGCCTCACAACCGCGATCAGTTTGGCCCCCGCTTCGGCTTCGCATGGAGCCTCTTTGGTCATCGCAGCACCATTCTTCAGGGCGGCATCGGCGTTTTCTACGCGCGTATCCCGAATGCGACCGTCTTCAGCGCGCTCACCGCCACCGGATCGCCCCATTCTCCCCGTGCCTATTCCTGGCGGCCTACCGATGCCGGAGCGCCGCCATTCCCCTGGGTCTTTTCCAGCACCGAGACGCCTTACGTTGACCCCAGCGCTCCCGACCAGGCGACCTCCGCTCCGGACGTCGTCTACTTCGATCGCAATTTTCGTCATCCCCAGATCGTCAACGCGCAGCTTTCACTCCGCCAGGAATTGGGTCGCCGTGGCCTCCTCACAATTACCGGAATGGCCACCGACGGCCACCATCTCGACCAGTTCATCGATACCAACATTGACCCCACCGCCGTCGCCACCATCTTCTACGCCATCAAGGCTCCCGGAAACGAAGGCAGCGCCGGGCCGCTGGCAAAGCTCGGCAGCGAATCTTCCGTCTCGTCATTCCCCATCTACCGCCAGCCCTTCTACTACCGTCGCCTCAATCCCAGCTACGGTTCCATCACCGATATCCTCAGTGAGTCCAGCTCCGGCTATCGCGGGCTCATGGTCCGGCTGATCCACCGCATGTCCCACGCCCTCACCGCCAATGTCGGATACACCTGGTCTCACGCCATCGACGACAACCAGACAGAGTCGTCTTTCGCCAAACGCAGCTCCGTCTACGCTCCCGGGGATCTGCGCCTGGAACATGGCGTCTCCAGCTTCGACATCCGCCAGCGCGTGGCCGGCGGAATCATCCTGCGTACCCCATGGCGTCTCCATGGCGCGGCTCGGACATTTCTCTCCGGCTACATGCTCGCCGCCTCCGGTTCCTGGCATACCGGCCTGCCCTATACCATGCGCATTCTCGGCGCTCTGCCCACCCCTTCCTGCTCCTACGCCGACTGGATCAACGCCGGCGGCGCCACCAGCCGCGGCTCCGACTGTCTTCAGGCTGTTCGCGAACCAGGGGCCGTCATCGAAAACTCAGCCTCCGTCCCCATCCCTGGCCTCGGAGCCACCCTGAACGGCTCCGGCGGCCTGAATCTCATCCCCGGCATCGGCCGCAACACTTTCCGCTATCCGGCTTTTGCCGACCTCAGCCTCCGATTCCAGAAGCAATTCCGTCTCAGCGAACGCTTCTCGTTCGACCTCCTCGGCGACGCTTTCAACGTCCTCAATCACCGCAACGTCACCAGGGTCCAGGCCGCTGGCTACCGCCTCGTCAACGACAAACAGCACGCCAACATGGCTTCTCTCGTCTGGCAAAGCGGAGTCAAACCCGGAGCCTCCGTCGTCATGGTCAATGGCACCAGCGTCCGCCAGTACCTCTTCGACCCCACCGCCGCCTTCGGAAGCGTCACCAACGCCAACAGCCGCTCGCTCAACCGCGAACGCCAAATCCAGGCCGGCATCAAATTCAATTTCTGATCCTCGAGCCCTTCCATTCAGGGGTTTTGCGCATCCCCCATCACGTACCCGCTAAAATATCCATGTAGTCAACATGCCCTTCACCGAACAATATGACGTAGTCGTTGTCGGCGCTGGCCACGCCGGATGCGAAGCCTCCATGGCCGCGGCCCGCATGGGTCTGCGCACCGCCCTGTTCACCCTCAATCTCGACCTCATCGCCCAGATGAGCTGCAATCCCGCCATCGGCGGCATCGCCAAAGGCCACCTCGTCCGCGAGGTCGACGCCCTCGGCGGCATCATGGGCGAAGTCGCCGACGCCGTCGGCATCCAGTTCCGTCTCCTCAATACCTCCCGCGGCCCGGCCGTCTGGTCCCCCCGCGCCCAGTGCGACAAGCAGCAGTACCGCGTCAAAATGCGCGAAGTCCTCGAGTCGCAGGCGAATCTTTTCATTAAGCAGGCGGAAGTCTGCGATCTCGTCCTCGACCACTCCCGCGTTCTCGGCGTCAAACTCCGAGACGGCCGTACCATCCTCGCCGGAGCCACCGTCATCACCACCGGAACCTTCCTCAACGGCCTCATCCATTGCGGGGAAGAGAACTACCCCGCCGGCCGCAGCGGTGAACCGCCGTCCGTGCTCCTCGGCGAATCCCTCAAGGCTCTCGGCCTGCGCGGCTGCCGTCTCAAGACCGGCACTCCGCCCCGCCTCGACGGCCGCACCATCGACTGGTCGCAGTTCGAGGAGCAGCCCGGCGACGCCGATCCCACGCCCTTCAGCTTCCGCACCCGCGAAATTCCGCAGCGCCAGATCTCCTGCCACATCGCCTTCACCACCCCGGAGACGCTGCGCATCATCCGCGAGAACGTCCACCGCTCCCCGATGTACTCCGGCCAGATCCAGGCTATTGGCCCGCGCTACTGTCCTTCCATCGAGGACAAGGTGGTCAAATTTCCTGACAAGGAACAGCACCAGTTCTTCCTCGAACCGGAAGGCCTCAACACCCACGAGGTCTACGTCAATGGCATGTCCACCTCGCTTCCCATGGACGTCCAGTGGCAGATCGTGCGCTCCATCCCCGGCCTCGAAAACGCCGAGATGCTCCGCCCCGGCTACGCCATCGAGTACGACGCCATCGATCCCACCGAGCTGGACCGCTCCCTGCGCGTTCGTAAATTCCAGGGCCTCTACCTCGCCGGCCAGATCAACGGCACCTCCGGCTACGAGGAAGCCGCCTGCCAGGGCATCATGGCCGGCATCAACGCCGCCCTCAGCGTGCGCAACGAGCAGCCTTTCACCCTCGACCGCACCCAGGCCTACACCGGCATCCTCATCGACGACCTCATCTCGAA
>JAJZJJ010000245.1 GCA_021810175.1 Acidobacteriota bacterium
TCTGATCGCCGGAGGACGCGCCCGCAACTTCGCCATGTCCGTCGTGACGCGCGATCACGTCGACCGCTTCTGGGAGCTGCTGGATGACATGCTCAACGTGATCCTCTTCCTGATGGTTGGGCTGGAACTGCTGGTGATGCCGTGGAACCCGCGTTACATCTACGCCGGCCTGCTGGCCATCCCGGTTGTTCTGGCAGCTCGCTGGCTGAGCGTGCAGGCCTCGCTGCTGGTAGTGCGCCCGTGGCACCGGCCCGTGCGCGGAGCGGTGACGGTGCTGACCTGGGGAGGTCTGCGCGGCGCGCTGGCGGTGGCGCTGGCGCTCTCGCTGGCCACTCAGGGTCACGCCTACGACCGCATCATCGCCATCACGTATGTCGTGGTCATCTTCTCGATCACCACGCAGGGGCTCACCATGAGCCGGCTGCTGCGCCGGCTGGGGTTCGCCTCCGACGATCGCGCCGAGGCCAGTCCATAGCCCGGCTCGGGCAGGAAGCGCCGGCCGCGCTCCATATGCTATTCTTCAGCGTTCTCTATGCCTGAACCGACCCATCCCATTCGCGTTCTTGTTGCCAAGCCCGGACTCGACGGTCATGATCGCGGCGCCAAAGTGATTGCCCGCGCTCTGCGCGATGCGGGCATGGAGGTCATCTACACCGGCCTGCGCCAGACGCCGGAGATGATCGTCAATGCGGCTCTTCAGGAAGATGTGGACTGCATTGGCCTCAGCATCCTCTCCGGTGCGCATAATGCCATTGTGCCGCGGGTGACCGGGTTGCTGCGTGAGCGTGGCGCGGCGGACATTCTGGTGGTGCTCGGCGGCACCATCCCGGCTCAGGATGCGGAGTTCCTCAGGTCGGAGGGGGTCGCGGCGATCTTCGGCCCCGGGACATCGCTCGATGCGGTGGTGAAATATATCCGGGAAAATGTGAAGCCGCGCGGCGTCAGCGTCTGAGCTGTCTGTTCGCGGCGCTGGTTTGAGCCGGCCGGAGATTCAGCTGTGCTGTCTCCACCCGGCGGCCATGCGTTCCTTGAGGATGCAGCGATCCATCACGACTTTGATTCCCGCCGCCTCGGCCCAGCCTGCGGCTTCTTCGTGAACCACGCCCTCCTGCAGCCACAGGTGCGGAATTTTAAGCCGGATGGCATCCTTCGCGATCTCCGGCACAAACTCCGGCGCGCGGAAGACGTTGACCAGATCGATCCGGCCCTCCAGCGCCTCATAGGCGGCATCGAGGTCGGGATAGGCCTTTTCCCCCAGCGAGCTCTCGATCAGGGGATTCACCGGGACAATGCGGTATCCCTGGCTCTGCATAAAGCGGGAGACGCCGTAGCTGGCGCGGCCTTCGCGATTGGTGAGCCCCACCACGGCGATCGTCTTCACCGTGTCCAGAATCTCTTGAATGGTCTCGGGTTCGTTCATCTGTCGATTGGATGCCCCGGCGATCGGTGCGATTCGGGATCCGATCCGGGATCAGGCGACCGACCCCGGATCAGTTTTTCGGTTCTTAGTAGTTCACGATGCGGGCGAAGGACTGCGGATCCAGGCTGGCTCCGCCGACCAGTGCGCCGTCGATCTCGGTCTCGGCCATCAGCGCGGTGGCGTTCTCCGGCTTCACGCTGCCGCCGTACAGGATGCGCATCTTTTCCGCGGCTTCCGCGCCCAGCAGCTTTGCCACTTCGGCGCGAATGACCTTGTGCGCGTCGGAGGCGATCTGCGGGGTGGCGGTTTTGCCGGTGCCGATCGCCCAGACCGGTTCATAGGCGATGACCATGGAGTCCGCCTGCTCGGCGGTGATGCCGGCCAGGACGCCCTGCGTCTGCCGGATGAGCACCTCTTCGGTTTTGCCGCTTTCGCGCTCCGCCAGCACCTCGCCCACGCAGACAATGGCTTTCAGGCCGTGCTGCAGGGCGGTCTTCAGCTTGCGGTTGACCACTTCGTCGGTCTCGGCAAAATACTGCCGGCGTTCGGAGTGTCCCAGAATCACATGGGTGACGCCAATGGCCTTCAGCATCAGCGGCGAAGTCTCGCCGGTGAACGCGCCCTCTTCGGCGGCATACATGTTCTGCGCGCCCACGGCCACGCCCGAGCCGGTGGCTCCGGCGATGACCACCGAGAGGGAGGTGAACGACGGGCACAGAACGATTTCGTCGCGGCTGTGGTTCGTCACCAGGGGCAGAAAGTTCTTCACGAACTCCTGGGCCTGCACAGGAGTCTTGTACATCTTCCAGTTCGCGGCAATGACCGGCTTACGATTCATGGTTGTCGATTCCTCAGTCCGATTGTAGAAGATCGGGCCGCCGCATCGGGCATTCGATACAAGAGCGCCCATCTCGTGTATCGTGTTGTCTGTTCAGTCGGCCCGGAGCATGACGCAAGCAAATTTATGGCTGCCCGAGGCAGCCGCCCACACATCGGCTGGCCGTGTGCGATCCCGCAATGAGGACGCCTTTGGCTTCTGTATTGAGCACGGCATCTTTGTCGTCTGCGACGGAATGGGCGGCGCCGCCGCCGGCGAGGTTGCCAGCCGGATGGTGGTGGAGCAGGTGGTGGAGCGGATGTGCAGCGGTCACGCCGGGCTTTCCGCCGGCGAATGCCTGCACCAGGCCGTGGCCGATGCAAATCGCGCCGTTTATGAGCGGGCGGAGCGCGACGCTTCGCTCTATGGAATGGGGACGACGCTGGTGGTGCTGCACCTGCGGCACAGCCCGGCGGACGGGAGTTTCGCCGTCATTGCCCACGCCGGCGACAGCCGCTGCTATCTGTTTCGCGGGGGCCGGCTGGAGCGCCGCACGCGGGACCATTCGCTGGTGGATGAGCAGGTGCGTCTCGGCACCATGACCAGCGAGGAGGCTGAGCGGTCGCCGCTGCGCAGCGTGATTACCCGCGCCATCGGCACGCAGCCATCCGTGACTGAGGAGGTTTCGGAAGTCGAGATGGAGTCCGGCGATCTGTTTTTGCTGTGCAGCGACGGGCTGACACGCGAAGTCTCCGAACCTCAGATTGCGGCAATTCTCGCGGGCCATACCGATCTCGCTACCCTGGCCCTGCGCCTTGTGGACCAGGCCAACCGGGCCGGCGGCCACGACAATATCACCTGCCTGCTGGTGCGGGTGCCGTAGGCGGCCTCTGGGGAGAGGCGATGCCTGCGGCGAACGGATCAGCGGCCTTCAGGGAGTCGTCATGAGTGACATCCAAACCGTCGGCGTACTCGGCGCCGGGACCATGGGCAACGGCATCGCCCACGTCTTCGCACGCGGCGGCTTCGCCGTTCAGCTCTGCGAGGTGGAGCAGCGCTTCCTCGACCGCGGTCTCGCCACCATCCGCAAAAACCTCGCCCGCGAGGCGGAGAAATCCAAAATCACGGCCGAGGAAGCTGAAGCTGCGTTCGCGCGCATCCATCCGACCCTCGACCGAGCCTCGCTGGCCGGATGCGACCTGCTGGTGGAAGCCGCGACCGAGCGCTTTGAGGTCAAGAGCGAGATTTTCCGCGATCTGGACCGGATCGCGCGGCCGGGGGTCATCCTCGCCTCGAATACCTCGTCCATCTCCATTACGAAGCTGGCGGCGCAGACCGGGCGGCCGGATCGCGTTATCGGCATGCATTTCTTCAATCCGGTGCCGGTGATGGCGCTGGTGGAAATCATTCGCGGTCTGGCCACCTCGCAGGAGGCCTTCGACACGGTTCAGGCTCTGGCGCGCCAGCTGGGCAAAACGCCTGTGGAAGTGAACGACGCGCCGGGGTTCGTTTCCAACCGGGTGCTGATGCCGCTGCTGAACGAGGCCATGTACGCGGTGATGGAAGGCGTGGCCACGGCGGAGGCCGTCGACCAGGTGTTCAGACTGGGCATGGCGCATCCCATGGGACCGCTGACGCTCGCCGATTTCATCGGACTGGACGTCTGTCTCGACATCATGCGCGTGCTGCACGAAGGCCTGGGCGATCCGAAGTACCGTCCCTGCCCGCTGCTGATCCGCATGGTGGACGCGGGCTGGCTGGGCCGCAAATCCGGCCGCGGCTTCTACACCTACGAATAGGCGGGTACCCGCCTGGGAAGTAGCAAGTGCGCTGCGGCCGGATGGCGCCGGGCCTCTCTTCCACACCGGTTGAGCGTATTCTGCTGAATTATGGTGCGGATGACGGTGCTGGCCAGCGGTTCAAAGGGCAACAGCACCATTGTCGCCAGCACCTCCACGCGCATTCTGGTGGATGCCGGACTTTCCTGCCGCGAGCTGATGAAGCGCATGAAGCTGGCGGGCGAGGATCCGGCGTCTCTGGATGCGATTGTGATCACCCATGAGCACCAGGATCACGTTCAGGGTCTTGCGGTTACGGCGCGCAAGCTGGGGATTCCCGTTTACATCACGGAGCCGACCCACCGCGCGTGGGTTCGCTGGATGAATCCGCGGCGCCGGGTCACCTATGCCGAGTGGCTGGAGCAGTGGAAGGCCCGCCGCACCCAGGAAGATGCTGCCGATTCGCCACCCGCGATGGAGGAGGCGGCGGCGGTCGAAGAGGCTGCCGCCGAGGCAACGCGGGATCCGGCCACCCTGCCCGCGGTCGAGTATTTCTGCTCGGGCGAGGGTTTTCGCATCGGCGATATGGCTGTAACGCCGTTTACGATCCCTCACGATGCCATTGATCCTGTTGGGTTTGTCTTCGAGAGCGAAGGAATACGGATTGGGCTGGCGACGGACCTGGGCTATATGCCATCCAATCTGCATATGCACCTTCGCGGCTGCGACATCCTGATGCTGGAATCGAACCACGACGTGGACATGCTTCGAGACGGACCGTATCCCTGGTCCGTCAAACAGCGTGTCATGTCCCGCGTGGGGCATCTGTCCAACGATGCGGCAGCGGAGTTTCTGCAGCACAGCTACGACGGCCATGCGGCCTATGTGGTGCTGGCGCACCTTTCGGAGAGCAACAATCTTCCGGAGCTGGCGCGAATTTCGGCGGAGCGCGCTTTGCGGGACAAAATGAGCCTTTTGGCGAATCGCCTGTTGCTGGCCGAGCAAAGCTCGCCGCTGCAGCCGATTGTGGTTGGATAGAAAGTGGCTATAATGTTAAAAGGCCGCTCCGTTTCCTTATTTCTTCTCCCCGGCAGGTGTTAGACGGACGGAAACCGGGGCAAACGAAAAGTGGGGACCTGAACGATGAGCAAATGTACCGATTCTGTCGTCGGGGACATACTTTCGAGCTGGCGATACGACATTTCCGGAATCTCACCGGAGATGCGCACCGATTACGAGGAACATCTCGCGAGCTGCGAGCATTGCCACGCGCGGCAACGGATGCACCGCGCCATCGACGTTACCCTGATCACCCTGAGCACCATTTCAATCGTCGTATTTCTTCTGGCTCTGGCCGTCATCCACCATATTGAGCCGCTGCGGACAGCCGCGGTCATTATGCATATTGAGCACACCCAGCTGGTGCTGACGCTGCAGGCGGCGGCTATCCTGGGACTGCTGGTCTCGCTGGTGGCGTGGATTCTGGTGGCCATTGCGACGCCCGCGCCGGTGTATCTGACGGGAGTGGCCCTGGAGCAGGCTCGCGTGCTTCAGGACAGGA
>JAJZJJ010000246.1 GCA_021810175.1 Acidobacteriota bacterium
TAATCTGGCTTGGTCCATTAGTTCCCCCAATATGAGGTTGAATCAAAAGAACGTGGGCGGAAGAGACGGCAACCGATTTATCACCCCCCTCATGCCTTTAACAACTTGCTCTGCTGCTGGAATCGCGTCATGGATGCTCCATGCCGATGCTGCCTTATTAAAAGCTTCGGGAAGAGTAGTCGGTGCTTCATTCAGGTCCTGAGCTCCCATGGCTCCGCTCGCCAAGGAGCCAATTGCGATAGCATCCTTGGGCGGTGTGAATGAGACAGAGAGCGCCGTGAACGGGTTGGTTGAGAGGTCTAGCCCCTGCTTTCCGCTCGCAGCCTCTTGTGGAGTGATTACATTAGTTCCGCTTAATATATCAATCCCGCCTTTGAGTCCAAAGCCCTCACCCATAAGTACCCCACTCAAAGGAACCAAAAAGGATGTGCCGTCTGTTGGTGGCGCAGCGATTGCTGCTCAGGTCAATGTTGCGCCGACACCTATCTCTCCTGTTCCGATCTTAACCTTTCTCCAATTTACTGATTGTCGTGTTTGCTGTTGGGCCGATAATGACAGGGCCGCCCAAAGAAAGCACACCTAGCCTTACCGATGGCTAGAAAGGCACCCATGCATAAACCAGAACAAAATCGCAAGAAAGCCAGCTCCAAGCAAACGAACTTGAAGAGCCCCCGATCCGCTGCTGAATTTCTCGGCAGTGAGACTTCCGCTCAATCTTATCCACTGCGGAAACCGGAACCACAATCGAGGAGAAATGAGCATAAGCAGGGCATTTGCACCAACCGCAGCAATAGTAATGACAAAGCACAAAACGCCAATAAATTGTTTCATAAACAGCTCCAGAGTCTACAAGCGCCATCACATCGGCTATTCATCAGAACCAGCTTTCTATTGTTTGTGTTGCATTGTTGATAAAACTCCTCGCTGCATTAACGGCAGGGGTAATGTTGAAGTTATATGACGCGCCGAACGCAACGGGAACCTTGGTTCCAATCGACGGCCCTGCAACCGGGGGACCGCTGCCGGGAGACTTAACAACTGTGGTTCCAGTCAGCGGAGTCGGTTGCAGAGTCACCGAGTAACTCTGCCCAGCTGCAATGGAATTTGGATTTTGCCCTGCAGGAACAATCACATCGTTCGCGCTCGCTCCGGTTCCACTTAGGATAACTGGAGAAAACGTCACCGCGGCTCCAGCAAACCAGGAACCAGTGGACGGCACATACGATACGCTCCCGCCGACGCCTATCGTACTCCCCAACAGCGCCCCCGCAACTCCTCCTCCCGCAGGATCGATGGCCTCCCCAATCATGGCTCCCAGTGCCGCACTGGGCGAAGCTGAAGTAGCAGAAACGGTTTGGATTGAAGTTGTCCCTTTAGCATGCTGTTGGGTCTTCACCGCCGCCAATGCTTCCGCGGCGGACGAGCATTTGCGATTATCCTTTGAACCGCAATCCGCGGCGCCGCCGCCCATACCGAACGGTGCATGCCCGTCGACATCGACTCCGCCCAGCGGATCATCCCGCATGTAGGCATACAGATTCAGGCTCTGCGGATCGTCCAGCTTCGCGTAGGGCACGGGCTCGACTTTGGCGCTCCAGTCGGGGATGAGGAAGCGGCCCGTGTGCCAGTTGTAGTAGCGTGCGCCGAAGTAGTAGTTCTGCGTTTCGGCGTCGAGCTGCTTGCCGGTGAAGTGGAGCGGGGTGGCGTCGGCGGCGGTGGGGGCGGCGTGCTGGAAGCCGACCGGGGTGGGTCCGTCGCCGTAGGGCAGCTCGACCCAGGCTGCCTCGTACCATCCCTGCTGGTCGGTCTGCACCCGGCGGCTGCCGAGGGGGTTGGAGACCTGGAAGTGCAGGCCCTCGGAATCGTAGGCCGCCACCAGCGCGCCGCCCGCGTAGACGTTGGTGCGCACCCAGTCGCCGAGTACCCAGTCGCCGTTCTGGTCGAGGGTAGTCAATGGCTGGCCGTCGTGGGCGAGTATATACGGTCTGACCAGGGGGAAGTTGTTGGTGGTGCATGTGCGAGCGCTGAGTTGCGTGGGCGAGGCCGGAGGAGTTTTTACCGGCGGGGGCGATGGGAGCGCGGCGGGTGAGAGGCGAAGCGGCGGACGATGTGCGTTGTCCCGCCTCCCTTCGAGAGACGGGGCAGCGGAGTGGGGGGTAGGGAGTGAGTGGTTATTCGTTATCCCTCCCTGTCGCTCTTCACTTCGCTACGCCGCGGGAGCTCGACAAAGGTGGGGCAACCCGCGGTTTTTACCTGATGCCAGCACGATAGAGCCTCAATATCCAATAGGACAGCGATGCCAACAGCAACGCGACCATGATGCATGCAATGCCCGGACCCAGTAGCAGGGGACCAAGCTTCTTTGGAAAAGCGAATACCAGACCGACGACCGCACAAAAGAGAAGCCAGCCAGCGGCGATAGAGCGGCCAAAATATCGGGTTCCCTGCCCTGCTCGATCATGGGCAGGACTCGCAGGTGAACGGACATATCCGCCGACGGGTGTAAGTTCGAATGCGCGGCGCCGGTTTGGCAAATAGACCGCAAGGTAATACGCGAGCGCCCCGTACCATACGCCGAAGAGCAGCAGTACAAACCATACCCGCTTGTGGAGTCTGGACCCCTCATTCCGCGCAATCCAGAATTTCCACATCCCCCCCAGAGGAAGGCAGTGCCGAATGCGCCGCCGACCCCGAGGACTCCCAGTAGAAAGTTGTTCGGGGAGCTATTTGCGCTGGGATTGATCACTCCTGCCATCAGCAAGCCAGCAATGACAACAAAAACTGCCGCTATGCCAAATAAAACGGCAAATCTGCGACTGGCAATCGCCTGATCATCAAACCATCTCATGAGAAAGCTGCCCGGATACAGGTTCGACCCTTGTCGTGTGCGTCTCATGGTTCAATCCAGGATGCAAATGCTATCCATCATCGCACTTTCGGGCAGCCCGAGTCAGAGCCAGCCTTTGGAGCGGGCGAGGCGGGCGGCTTCGACGCGGTTGGCTGCGCCGAGTTTGCTGATGGCTTCAGAGAGGTAGTTGCGGACGGTGCCTTCGGAGAGGTGGAGCTCGTCGGCGATTTCGATGCTGGACTTGCCTTCTCCGGCGCGCCAGAGGATCTGGCGTTCGCGTTCGGTGAGGGGATCGGGGCCGCTCTCCCAGGCTTCGGCGGCGAGCTCGGGATCGACGACGCGGAGGCCCTGGTGGACGCGGCGGACGGCGTCGGCGAGCTCGGCGGAGGGGCGGTCCTTGAGGAGGTAGGCGCGGGCGCCGGCGTCGAGTGCGCGGCGGAGATAGCCGGGACGGGCGAAGGTGGTGAGGATGACGACGCGGGTCTGCGGATAGCGGTCGCGGACCTCGGCGGCGAGGGTGAGGCCGGTCATCTCGGGCATTTCAATGTCGGTGACGAGGACGTCGGGCCTGTGTTTGGCGATGGCGGCGAGGGCTTCGCGGCCGTTGGCGGCGCGGCAGCAGACGGCGATGTCGGGCTCGGTTTCGAGGAGGGCGGCGAGGGCGCCGAGCACCATGGCCTGATCTTCGGCGATGAGTACCTGAATTTTTTTCATGCTTTGATGGCAGCCTGAGCAGGGAGCTGAACGACAAGGCGGGTTCCCTGGACGGAATCGATGTGGAGGCGGCCGCCGAGGGATTCGACGCGCTCGCGCATGCCGCGGAGGCCGTTGCCTTCGGAGCGAATGCCGCCGCGGCCGTCGTCTTCGACGACGAGAACGGCTCCGTTACCGGTTTCCTGAAAGGCGAGCCGGCAGCGGCTGGCGTGGGCGTGGCGGACGATGTTGGTGACGGCTTCGCGGACGATGAGGGAGATGACGGTTTCCTCGGCGGGGGGGAGATGGGGCGGGGTGTCGCCGAATTCGAGGGTGACACCGGCGGAGTCGAGGGTTTTGCGGGCGCGGGCGATTTCGGCGGCGAGGCCTTCGGCGCGGTAGCCGCGGATGGCTTCGCGGACTTCGGTGAGGGCTTTGCGGGCGATGTGCTCGACTTCGCCGATTTCGAGGCGGGCGCGGACGGGGTCGCGGTCCATGAGCTTGCCGGCGAGTTCGGCTTTGAGGACGACGACGGAGAGGGTGTGGCCGAGGACGTCGTGGAGGTCGCGGGCGATGCGTTCGCGCTCGGCGACCTTGGCGAGGTGCTCGATTTGCTCGTGGGCGAGGCCGAGCTTCCAGCCGGCGCGTACGCGCTGGGCGACGCTGATGTTCACGATGCCGACGGCGAGGGAGAAGATGGCGCAGAGCCCCCAGGCGGAGACTGTCTGATGGAGGAGCCAGCCTTCGAGCGCGGGGACACCGGCGGAAGCCGCGATGAGGGCGATGCTAAGAGGGATGGATTCGGAAATGAAGGGAGCAAAGGCGGCGGTGTAGATGAACATGCCGGCGGCTCCGGGGTTGAGCGGCATGTAAGAGCAGGCGAGGAGGAAGAGAGCGCCGATGAGGCCGAGCTGATGCTTTGCCGACCGCAGGGTGTGAATGCCGATGTAGATGGCGAGGAAGCAGGAGTAGGCGCAGGCGAAGGCGAGCCAGTCGCGCAGGTTGTTCTGCTGCCAGGGGACGATGACGAAGAAGAAGGAGTAGATGAGCCAGATGTAGTTGGAGAAATGGTTGCGCTTCCAGAGCGGAGTTTCGCAGATGGTGGAGGACGGCGACGGCGAGGAGAGAGGCGGCTCGTCCGGGGATGGGCGGGACGAGCCGAGACTGGGCCTGACCCATCGAGTGAGCAGGCTCGGTTTGGAATCGGACTGGCTCACGCCTTTGCCTCGCTGCGGGTGAAGATGATCCACGCGATACCCAGCATTAACAGGGTAAATCCTGCGAGGACTTCCCAGTGGAGGGCCATGCCGGCGCCGGGGGCTGCGAATCCGAAGACGTTGAGGGCGAGCTGGGCGAGGTGATAGGTGGGCAGAGCCGGGGCGATGACCTGGAGCCAGTGGGGCAACAGGCGGACGGGCATCCAGAAGCCGGAGGCGAAGGACATGGGCAGGTAGACGAGGTTGATGATGCCGGGGCCGGAGTTGGCGGGGACGGTGAGCGCCACGATGAGCGCGAGGGCCGCGAAGGGGACCGAACCGGCGAGGGTGACACCGGCCAGTTCGATGGCCTGGATGGCGGTGACCTGGACTCCGCCGACGGTGAGACCGAGGATCATGAGCAGGAAGACGATGATGAGGGAAAAGACGGCGCAGCTGACGACCTTGGCGAGGATGTAGATGGCGCGGGGCATGGGACTGGCCTGCTTGACGTCGAGCCATCCCTGGGTGCGTTCGAGGGAGATGGCCATGCCGATGCCGAAGAGGCAGGCGGAGACGACGCCCATGCAGCTGTAGCCGGGGAGGAGGTAGGCGGCGTAAGAGCTGTGCCGGTTGGAGCTGCCGAAGAGGAGATAGAAGACCAGAGGAAAGCCGATGACGGAGAGGGAGAAGGCTTTTGTGCGAGCCATGCGCACGAATTCGTAGCGGGTTTCCTTGCGGAAGATGCGGGCGTAATAGGCGAGTCCGGGCTGGGCCGAAGGGACGGCGAGTGCATTGGTAGCCATGGGGTTTTCT
>JAJZJJ010000247.1 GCA_021810175.1 Acidobacteriota bacterium
AGTCCACCGCGGGCTGCGAGGTTTGACAGTGGGGATTCGCGGCCTCTAAGGTTCGGCCATGCGCAAAGAGAGTGGCAGGAGGGTGATCCGGCAACGGATGGCATGTGCGGCGGCGGTTCTGCTGGGAATGACGGCGTGGAGTGGAGCACGGGCGGCGGCGGCGAGTCCGCGGGCGACGCCGAATTTCGGGCCGAATGTGCTGATTTTTAACCCGAAGATGCCGATGGCGGGGATTCAGAAGCAGATCAATCGCGTGTACGCGGTGGAGCAGAATAACCAGTTCGGACCGCAGCGGTATGCGCTGGTGTTTCTGCCCGGAACGTATCACGTGAACGTGCCGGTGGGCTACTACACCGAGGTGCTCGGCGTCGGCGCGTCGCCCAACGATGTGCATATTTACGGCGACGTTCACTCGGACGGGCACGGGCCGCGGCACATCGCGCTGTCGAACTTCTGGCGGTCGGCCGAGGGATTTGCGGTGACGCCGACGGGCGGGACGATGCAGTGGGCGGTATCCCAGGCGGCGCCCCTGCGGCGGATGCACATTGAGGGCAATCTGGCTCTCAGCCAGCAGGGCGGCTGGTCGAGCGGCGGCTGGATGGCCGACTCGGTGGTGGGTGGTACGGTCGATTCGGGCACGCAGCAGCAGTGGATTTCGCGGAACTGCGCGTGGAAACAGTGGAAGGGCGCGAACTGGAACATGGTGTTCGTGGGAGTAACGCGGCCTCCGGCGGGAGTATGGCCGAAGCCACCCTACACCACGGTGGCGAAGACGCCGGTGGTGCGGGAGACGCCGTTTTTGGTGGTGAACGCGGCGGGCGAGTACGGCGTGCGGTTGCCCGAGCTGCGGCGGAACAGCGTCGGTGTGACTTGGGAAGGCGGATCGACGCCGGGGAAGACGATTCCCATTGGCGATTTCTACATCGCGCATGCGAACCGCGATACAGCGGCGACGATGAACAAGGCGCTGGCGCAGGGCAAGGATCTGCTGCTGACCCCGGGGATTTACGATTTGTCGGCTCCGCTGCGGGTGGAGCGCGCGAACACGGTGGTCCTCGGGCTGGGCTTAGCAACGCTGCGGCCGGTGGACGGAACGGCGGCGATGACCACGGCGGATGCGGACGGGATCACGATTTCAGGGATTCTGTTTGACGCGGGACCGAAGGAGTCGCCGGTGCTGCTGCGGGTGGGTCCGGTGGGCAGCAAAGCGCGGCATGAGAGCGATCCGATTCTGCTGAGCGATGTGTTCTTCCGCGTGGGCGGAGACGGCATCGGCAAGACGCGCATCAACATGGAGATCGACAGCAACGATACGATCCTGGATCACACGTGGATTTGGAGGGCGGATCACGGTGCGGGAGTGGGCTGGACCAGCAACGTGAGCCTCAACGGGCTGGTGGTGAACGGAAACCATGTCACGGTGTACGGACTGTTTGTGGAGCACCACCAGCACTATCAGGTGCTGTGGAACGGCAACTACGGGCGGACGTACTTCTACCAGTCGGAGATTCCGTACGATCCGCCGGTGCAGTCGGTGTGGCGGAGCGCGCCCGGAATGGACGGATGGGCTTCGTACAAGGTGGCCAACGACGTGACGCATCACGAGGCGTGGGGGCTGGGAATCTACAGCGTGTTCCTGCATCCGCACGTGGTGCTGTCGCATGCCATCGAGGTGCCGGAGACGCCGGGGGTCCGCTTCCACCACATGATCACGGTGGCGCTGGGCCCGCTGGATGGGGCGATTGAGAACGTGATCGACAACACGGGCGGCCCGACCTCGCACCATCCGCGGGTGACGCCCCAGGTGGCGGAGTTTCCGCCGCCCGGCAAGTGAAACAGAAAAGGCGCAGCCGAGGCTGCGCCTTTTTCCCGGACTGGAAGGCCGGAGGGATTACTCCCAGCGGCGGAAGATGAGTGAGCCGTTGGTGCCGCCGAAGCCGAAAGAATTCGACAGGGCGATGTGCATGGAGGCCCGCTGCGGCTTGTTGGGAACGTAGTTGAGCGCGCACTCCGGATCCACGTTATCGAGGTTGGCGGTCGGAGGCGCGATCTGGTTCTGGAGGGCGAGGATGGTGATGCCGGCCTCGAGTCCGCCCGCGCCGCCGAGCAGGTGCCCGGTCATGGATTTGGTGGAGCTGATCATCAGCTTGTGGCTGGTGGCGTGCTCGCCGAAGAGTCGCTGCATGGCCTTGGATTCCGTCACGTCGCCCAGCGCGGTCGATGTGGCATGAGCGTTGACGTAATCCACCTGATGCGGCTGGAGTTTCGCGCTCTTCAGGGCGTTGGCCATGGAGCGGAAGCAGCCGTCGCCATCCTCGGGCATGCCGGTGATGTGATGAGCGTCGGCGCTCATGCCGTAGCCGATGATTTCGGCCAGGATCTTTGCGCCGCGGGCTTTGGCGTGCTCCAGCTCCTCAAGGACCAGGATGCCGGAGCCTTCGCCCACGACAAAACCGTCGCGGTCCCGGTCGAAGGGGCGGCAGGCGTGGGAGGGATCGTCGTTGCGGGTGGAGAGGGCGCGCATGGCGGCGAAACCGCCCACGCCCATGGGGGTGATGGCGGCTTCAGAGCCGCCGGCAATCATCACATCGGCATCGCCGCGCTCGATGATGCGGTAAGCATCGCCGATGGCGTGGGCGCTGGTCGTGCATGCCGTGGCGGTTGCCTCGTTGGGGCCTTTGGCTCCGTAACGGATGCTGACCTGGCCGGCGGCGAGGTTGATGATGGCCGCCGGAATAAAGAACGGCGAGATTTTGCGCGGGCCGCCTTCGAGCATATTGTTGTGCTCGCGCTCGATCACGTCGAATCCGCCGATCCCCGAACCGATGAACACGCCGACACGATCGGCGATGTCGGGGGTGACCTTCAGCCCGGAGCATTCCATCGCCTCGTGAGTAGCGGCCAGCGCGAGATGGATGAAACGGCCCATCTTGCGGGCTTCCTTCTTGTCCACGAACCGAAGCGGATCGAAATTCTTGATTTCCGCCGCAAAAGTCACGGAGAAACCGGTGGTATCGAAACTGGAGATGGTATCGATCCCGCTCTTGCCGGCGAGGAGGTTGTTCCAGACCTCGGGGGCGGTAAGTCCGACAGCGGATACCAGTCCGAGTCCTGTGACAACGACACGTCTCTGCAAAGTTACTTGCCGCCTTTCGCGTTTTTGTCGATGTAGTCGATGGCGTCCTTGACGGTCTTGATCTTCTCCGCGTCCTCGTCGGGAATTTCGAGGTCGAACGCTTCCTCGAACTGCATCACCAGCTCGACCACATCGAGCGAGTCGGCGCCGAGGTCTTCCTGGAAGGAAGCGGCGGGGGTGACTTCGGCCTCGTCGACCTGAAGCTGTTCGACGATGATTTGTTTGACTTTCTCTTCCACAGCTGATGCCATGCGTGTCTCCTGTTCAGGTACCGCGAATTTGATGCTGAAACCGGAAGGCGAGATACGGCGCCGGTTCCGGGGCGTGCCAGCGGAGACAGAGTGCAGACACACCCCGACTCAGCTCCGAAATTCCAAGTCTACCGGGGGGCCGAAACCGTGTAAAGCGATAGCGCGAGCAAAGTGAGCCACGCGGCCGGAGAAGAGGCTGCAGGGCACGGCGGCTCTGGAAAATCGGGCGGCCGCTGGCAGTGCCGGAGGGGTATAGTCAGGCCATGCTTTGGATGAGCGGAGTGATTCTGGTGGCCGGTTTGGCGGCAGGCGCGGCGATTGCGTGGGCCATAGGCGCGAGCCGCAAGGGTGCGGCCAGCGAAATGGAGGCGCGCTGGCAGGCCGCGGCGGCGGAAGCGGCCGAAAAGGGGCGTCTGCTGGATGCGGCGCGGGAACGGGAGACGGCGCAGCGCGAGCAGCTGGCGCGGGCGGAGGCGACCGCGAATCTTCTGAACCGGCAGATGGACGAACTGCGGGGAGTGCTGGACAAGACGCGCACCGAGGCCGAACAGCTGCGGCGGGAGGGTCAGGCGGCGCGGCTGGACGCGGCGGAACTGCGGACCTCGCTCGAAGGCGAACGGAAGAGCGCCGCGGAGAAGATCCGCATGCTGCAGGACGCCGAAAAGGCGCTGTCCGACCGATTTGAGAGGCTCGCCAACGAGATTTTCGAAAAGAAGTCGCAGGTATTCAAGCAGCAGAACATCGAAAGCCTCACCCATCTGCTGACGCCGGTGAACGCGAAATTCGAGGAATTCCAGGCGAAGGTGGAGGGTCTGCGGAAGGACGGGATCGAGGGCCGAACGGAGCTGCGGGCGCAGATCGACAATCTGCAAAAGCTGAACCAGCAGCTCTCGGCGGACGCGGCGAATCTGGTGACCGCGCTGAAGGGCTCGTCGAAGACGCAGGGCGACTGGGGCGAGTTTGTGCTGGAAAAGCTGCTGGAGTCGGCGGGCCTGCGCGAGGGGCATGAGTACCGGGTCCAGCAGAGCTTCACGCGGGAGGACCGCACGCGGGTCAGGCCGGACGTGATTCTGGAGATGCCGGGCGAGCGGCACCTCGTCATCGATGCGAAGGTGTCGCTCAGCGATTACGACGCCTACTGCGCGGACGAAGACGAGGGGACGCGCGAGGCGGCTCTGGAGCGGCATATTGGGTCCATCCGGAACCATATCCGGGAGCTGGCGGGCAAGAATTACCACGCGCTGTACGGAATCAACTCGCCGGATTTCGTGGTGATGTTCGTGCCGATCGAGCCGGCGTTCATGCTGGCGCTCGCGCATGACGGGCGGCTGTGGCAGGAGGCCTGGGACCGGAACGTTCTCCTGGTGAGCCGGACAACACTGCTCTTCGTGCTGCGGACGGTGGCCCAGCTGTGGCGGCAGGAGCGGCAGACTCGCAACGTGGAGGAGATCGTGCGCCGGGGCAGCGAGCTGTACGACAAGCTGGCGGCGTTTGCCAAAGATCTCACCGACGTGGGCAGGAGTCTCGATGCGGCGCGGCAGAGCTATGACGGGGCGTACAGAAAGCTGGCGACCGGCCGCGGAAATGCGATCCGCCAGGCGGAGATGCTGAAGAGCCTCGGTGTAAAGCCGACGAAGGCGCTGCCGCTGACGCTCGTGGAAGAGGCGATGGACGAGCCGCTGCAGCTGGCGGCGGTGGGCGAGGACGGCGAGGCGCGGGAGGCGGAGTAATTCCGCCGGCCCGCGCCGGAGCAATCAGCCTGCTTTCTTCGTCTCGCTGCTCTCCGAGAAGGAGCCGGTGGCGTGCTGGCCGGCCGGCGTGTCGGGATGGCGCCGGGACTGGCCGCCTTCCGTATTCATGCTGAGAACTCCGGGCTGCTGCGAGCGGCTGGCGGCACTGGTGCGGGCGTCGGCCGCGCCGGGATCGGTGCTGGGGCTGGCGGTTGCGCGACCGTCGTGGGGCGTGGGCCCCGCGTTGCCCTGACTGCGGCCCGGCTCGATGGGGTGGACGGACGAGGCGGATTGCTCGGCCGCGGACTCATTTTGATGCTCCGCCGAATCGGGCGCGGGGCGATGGGCGGATCCGGAGTGGGTCTGGACCCTGTGGGCATCGGATTGCGAGTTCCTGGAGTTGCGGGACATATCCATGCACCTTTCCAGCGGG
>JAJZJJ010000248.1 GCA_021810175.1 Acidobacteriota bacterium
CAACGACGACGTCACCATCGACCCGCGCGCCCTCGACCTCCATCCCGGCGATCTCTGGCTGGTGCGCGACACGGGACAGCGCGCGGTCGCGCAATCGCGCGCCTGGAACGACACGGCGAAACACGGTTTCGGCGCCGACCAGAAGCCCCACAACTTCCGCTTCGGCGGCCATCTCTATCGCGGTCTCGAACTCCATGGCGTCCGTCAGATCGACGCTAACGACACCAGCCCCGGCATCGCGCGACCCGTCACCATCCGCTACGCCGTGGCGCTCCATCCCGTCTTCCACGAGATGCACCGCGCCTTCCGCTTTCTGTTCGTGGCCAGCCTGCTGCTGCTGCTGCTCACCGGAACCCTGCTCGCCTGGCTGCTCCGCCGCGGCCTCGCGCCCCTGGGCAGTCTCAGCCTCGCCGCGGCCCGGCTCACCCCCAGGCGTCCCATCTTCCGCGCTCCGGATGTTGCAAAGCAGACAGCGGAGCTCGCCCCTCTTGCCTCCGCGCTTGAATCCGCCACCCTGCGGCTGGAAGAGGCGTTCCGCCAGCAGCAGGTTTTCGTCCACGATGCCGCCCATGAGCTGAAGACCGCCGTCACCATCGTCAAATCCTCGCTCCAGTTGCTGGCCTCGCGCCCCCGCAGCGCTCGCGAATACGCCACCGGCCTCGAAACCTGCATGGCCGACTGCTCCCGCATGGAAGAGCTGGTCCAGCGCATGCTGCAGCTGGCACGCTTCGAACGCGGCGTCGTCGATACGAACGCCCGCTGCGATCTGTCCGAGGTCATCCATGACGTGGCCAGCCAGGTGGAGCGGCTGGCGGAGATTCGCGGCGTCCGAACCATCGTCGATGCTCCCGCGCCCGCCCCCGTGCCTCTGGCCGAAGAGGCCTGCGCCTCGCTCCTCGCCAATCTTCTGCTCAATGCCGTCCAGAACACGCCGGCCGGCGGCAGCGTGCGCGCCAGCGTCGCCAGGGATTCACAGGTCGCAGTCGAAATTCGCGATAACGGACACGGCATTCCTCCCGAAGACCTACCGCATCTCTTCGAGCGCTTCTGGCGCGGCGACTCCTCGCGCGCCCGCAGCACCGGCGGCACCGGCCTCGGCCTCTCTATCTGCAAGGCGATTGTCGAATCCTGCGGTGGCGAAATCGTCGTCTCCAGCCAGCTCGGCCAGGGCGCCTGCGTCACCGTCCGCCTGCCCCTCGCCGCGCCGGAACCGGTCTCGCAGCCTGCAATCGGCGAAGCAACCCTGCAATAACTCCGGTCACCACCGCGGTGCGGAATCCCCATCCTCTTCGGCATCAGCCGCACAAAAAAGCAGGCCGGCGCGAACGCCGGCCCAGGTCGATGAAAGGCAACGACCCAATCAGAAGGTGAAGATTCCGTTGAACTGAATCTGCCGCGGACTGCCCAGCGGATTGGTGATGACGCCCACTCCGTTGTCGGTGAAGTTCTGCTGGGTGAGCGGAGTGAAGCCCCCGGGATAGGGGCTGTAGTTCGGATCGCCGTTGAAGTTGTTCCCCGGCGTATCGAAGCTGGGCGTGTTGCTGATGTTGAAGAAATCCATGCTCAGGCGCAGCTGCCGGCCTTCTCCGATGCTGGTCGTCTTCACGATCGAGACATCCGCCCGCTTCTGGAACGGCCCGCGAAACACATTGCGCCCACCGTAGGAGAAGGTGCTTTCATAGCTGTCGCACACCGTCGTCCCGGCAGTGGTGGGTCCGCAAGGCGGAACCCCATCCTGTCCCGGCGACACCAGGGGATACTCAAATGCGGAAGCCTTGAACGCCGGATTCTGCGGAAAGGCTCCGCTGTGTCCGGTGAGCGCCTGCTTCGGCTTGATGCCCGGCTTCAGCGGCAGCACCGGATTCGTCAGGTAGTCGTTCGAGGAGAAGAACAGGCTGCCCACCGTTCCGCTGTAGTCGTACACGTTGTACGGCTGCCCGCTCTCGAAGGTCAGAATGCCCGTCATGCCCCAGCCATTGCCGATCGTGCGGATGAAGCGATCACCCCCTGGCAGCTTCGGCAGATAGTAGTCGTAGCTGACCGTCGTCACATGGGTGCGGTCGAAGTCCGCCGTGGCATAGCCCGACCGCAGATCCTGCGGGTTGTTGCCGTTGTAGAACAGCCCGTAATTGCTGCCCTCGTCCAGCGCGTGCGACCAGGTGTACGAAGCCAGCAGATCCAGTCCGTGACTCAGCGTCTTGCGCGCGGAGACCATCAGCGCGTCGTAGTTGCCGACGCCAACCGTCTCCCACTCCACCGAGTTCGGGTTGTATCCGATGTATGGCGTCCGCAGATCCGTGTTGCCGCCGTCGTACGTGTTGTAAGGCTCCGTCTGCAGCGCATTGCCGTTGCTGTCCGTCGCCTGCCAGCCATAGCTGTAGTTCTGCCCGTTCACCGGATGCGAGGGCGTCGCGATCTCCGGCTGGTTGAACGGAATCGGCAGCGTCTGCCGCTGATCGTGGTTGCCAGTGTAGCCGATGGTGATGGCAAGATCCGGCTGCGCCTGCCACTGCATATCCAGGCTCCACTCCTCGGTGAACGGCAGCTTGTTGTTGATGCCGTATGCGCCGAACAGATACGGATTGGCTCCGTTGATCAGCGCCGCCTGGTTGGGAAGGTTCTTGATAAAGTCCGACGGGTTCGTATCCACCGGCGGCAGCGAGCTGCCAAACGGATGGTCGAGCGTGCCCGACGAAGTGCCCAGCACCGGCTGCACAAACGGCGGCTGCAGCGTCACCCCGAACGGACCGTTGAAGCCGTTGCCCGCGCTCGGAGAAAAGGCCGTGAAGAATTCTCCGCGGTCGTAGTAGACGCCGAAGCCCGTCCGCCATACCAGTTTCGGCGTCATGCTCCACACCAGACCCACGCGCGGACCAAAGCCCCACTGCGGCTGCGTCAGCGTGGAGTTGGTCGCGCCGGGGGTGTGGTACTGCTTGTTGTTCCCCGCCACAATCAGGCCGCTGTTCACAATCGTGTCCGTTGCCTGGTTGTACTGGTACCGGCTCGGATCGAAGTTCACCAGATTGCCGTTCTTCTCGTACAGCCCGCCGTCGTTGTCGTAGCGAATGCCGAAATCCGCCGTCAGCCGCGGAGTAATCTGCCACTTATCCTGCGCATACGCTCCGATCTGCGGCGCGCGATAGTAGCGATTGCTGGCGCCCTGGAAGTAAACGGTGTTCTCCACGCCCGTGCGCAGCGGGCTTCCCTTCAGGAAGTTCCCCAGGCTGCTCAGTCCAAGGGCAGCCACCTGATTCGCCCGGTTCAGAATATTCAGCTGCGTGAAGTCGTAGTTGGCGCCGAACGAGAACGAGTGATGGCCGGCTTCCCAGTTCAGATTCGTTGTGCCTTCCCAGGTGTTCTGCACAAATCCCGTGTTGGAGAAGTTGGAGGTCGGCCCAATCTTCAGCGAGTTTCGATTCCCGTCGAAATTGCTCACCGAGATGCCCGGGAAATTCGGGCTCCCGAACAAATTGATGCCCGCCGCCGATGGACCGAACGGCTGGCCCGTGAACGACGTCACCGTCATCCGCAGAAAGCCCAGCTTCTGCTCCCACGAAAGCCGCGGATTGAAGATGTGGATGTTCTCCACCGAAAACACCTGGCTCCCGGCATTGAAGGTCTGCGGGAACCCCAGTAGCGCGCCGCTGCCGAACGGGCTCTCCGTCGGATCGCGCTGATAGTAGTACTTTCCGGCAATCGTATCGTTCCTGGTTACGTCGTAATCCAGATCGGTCACCACCCGGTCGGCGTCGAATTTCGAATCCGGCCCCACAAAGTTCACGTTGTGGTACGTGTTGGCGCCCGCCGTGGTGGGCGAGCGGATCAGATACGACCCGTCCGGCAGCTTCGCCTGCAGCAGATACAGCGACACCGGATCGATGTTTGTTCCCTGCGCCAGTCCGGCATCCTGCACGCCCATGTTTTCGAGCGCCGTCACGCTGCGGTCGTTCGTCAGATGCTGCGGCACACTGTACTGATCCAGCGAATTCAGCTGGTCGCGCACGCGCGTGTGCTGGTAGGCGAGGTAATAGAAAAGCTTGTCCTTCACAATCGGACCGCCCACGCCTCCGCCCAGATCGAAGCGATTCATATTCGGCGTCGGCAGTCCGGCCTGCTTGAAGAAGAACGGATCGGCGTTCATCGCGCCGTCGCCGAAAGTGCCCCACGCCGAACCGTGAATGTGATTCGTGCCCGACTTCGTCGTGACATCGATGTGCGCGCCCGCCGTGTCGCCCTGGCTCACGCTGTACATCGATGTGTTCACCCGCATCTCCGATATCGACTGCTGCGGCGGGGTCGGCAGCGCCTCGCCGATCGCATCGTAGATCGACGTGTTCGTCCGAATCACGCCGCCGTTCTGGAATGACTCGCCCGTATTCAGAACCGCGCGATTCGCCGCCACCTGGCTCGACGAAGCGCCGTTGAACAGGTTGTTCGCCAGCACTCCATCGAAGGTGAAGGTGTTGCTCGAAAGCCGCTGCCCGTTCGCCCAGATGTTCTGGTTGCCCAGTCCGGCGTTGGTCCCCGTTCCCGCCAGAAAGTCCGCATTCACACCGGGGCTCAGTGTTGCCAGCTGCGTGAAACTGCCCGTGCCCAGTGGCAGCGAAGAGATCTCGCGGCTGTCCAGCACGTAGCCGTTCGTCGTGTCGACGGTGTTCAGCAGCGGGGTCGCGGTCACCTGCACGGTCTGGGATGCTGCGCCCGGCTTCAGCACCGCGTTGAGCGTCAGGGTCCGGTCGGCCTGCACCTGGATCGCCGCGAAATCCTCCTCGGCGAAGCCTTTCATCCTGACCGCGATTCTGTACGAACCCACTGGGAGGTCGTGCACCGAATAGGTTCCATTGCTCCGGCTGGTCAGCTTGCGCACGGCGCCGGTGTCCATATTTGTAACCGTAATGAGTGCCTTCGGAATAGCGGCTCCCGAAGTGTCGGTTACCGTTCCATTCAGGCTGCCCAGGGTCTGCTGCGCCGCCGCAAACGGAATCCATGCCATACACATCGCCGCCAACAGGCACACTACACGCCATGACTGATATGGGAATCGCTTCAAAACTGCCTCCAAAAGTAATTCGCTGAACCGTGGTGACTGGCTGCGACAGTGCCGCGCCGACCAAAGCGTAGCGCCCGGATATGAAGGCCCCATAAAATCCGCCGCGCTTTACCGGGCTGCGATCGCATTTTCACAAAACCGCAATCCGCGAAACGATCGAATCCCTGCCATGCGTTGCAGCGCGGTTAACACGCGATGAATCCACAAATGTGCCTGCCATGAGTACACATCGGCCGGCCCGTTGACAAAACAAACTCCAAACCGATTGAATTCAATCGGTTGAATGAAACGCCCGTAACGTCTCCTGAAACCAGCCCCGCGCCGGTCTCGGTTCCGTTCCCGCGCTATTCATTTCAGGAGGTTGTCCCGTCCGATGAAACGTTCCATTTCCTGCTGCCTGGTTGCCGCCGCCATGCTTGCGCCGCTGCTGCGCGCGGAAACAAAAATGCCCCTCCACATCGGCTGGCACCTGCAGTCCGCC
>JAJZJJ010000249.1 GCA_021810175.1 Acidobacteriota bacterium
GCGTCGCCTTGTCAAAATCCACATAGCCATCAAAATGCCCCGGCGCGCGAATCCACGCATTCAGTTGCTGTCGCAGCGCCTCAAACTCCGCGGTCTGCGGTTTCTTCCAATAACTGGACCCTCCGTAGGGCGTCAGCGTCGCACCGTAGACCTTGATTCCGTGTGCGTGCGCCTGCGCAATGATCTGCTCATACGCGTCGATCAATTGCTCTTTCAGCGCATTCCGGTCGGCGACCGTCACATGACCCTCCAGCGCCAGGTGCCCAATGTCGTTGATGCCTTCCAGCACGATCATGGATTTCACCCCATCCTGCGCGAACACATCCCTGTCCAGCCGCGACATCGCATTCGGGCCCCAGCCGTCCATCACCACGCGGTTCCCGCTGATGCCCTCATTCAGCACGCACACATTCCGCGTCGCCGGATTCGCCTGCAGCCGTGCCGCCAGGTCATCCGGCCAGCGATTGTTCCCGTTCACTGTCGACTGCCACCCATCCGTGATCGAGTCGCCAAACGCCACCACGCAGCTGCGCGGATGCCGGCTCGCCACATCCACGCCCGAAAGCCAGTACCAGTGCCCCACCTTGCGCGCATCTGTCAGTTGGGTCGCAGCCGTCTGATCCCCATGCACCACAAAGATGGTCTGGTTCGAATTGCCATGGTACGTTGCCGGCATCGCCGGCTTCGCCACGTAAAACGTAATGGCGACATCCGAGAGCGGCTTGGCGTCGAACTCCACCGGGTCTGAAAAGTACGCCGCATGCGCCGGAATCATCACCGAATTCTTCCCGTTGAACGTCACGGCCCTGTCCGTCGAAGCCACGATCTCTGATGAGCTGCCCGAAACCGCATCCGCCACATGCACCGACGAAACCCGCAGCGGTGCATCCCCAAAAACATTCGATATCCGGATCCGCACCTCCGGGCCGCCCAGCGACAGATGCACGATCTGCCGCATCGTCACATTCGTCAGCTCCGTCGAAGAACCGTAATCCCTTCCATCGGGCTGCATCTGGGCTGAGGCCCAGCTCCCCGTCCAGAACACATGTGCCGGCGCGCTCTGCGCCGCCGCCGTCAACGTCAAACTCAGCAGCAATACTGCCAGTCGCTTCATCAGAAGGTTCTCCCATCCCGCGGTTTTTAGGTTTTTCGAGTCGTCGCGTCTCGAACTGGTCTGATAAGCCCTCCGCGCCTGGTGAGGCCTCGTATGAGATCCGCCATTGAAGCGGAGCCCATGCTTGTCGTCGAAGCCGCTGCGCGATGGATGAGATCAGTTCTCGGCTCTCCCGTTCCACCGATTCATGCAACGCAAGGATGGTATCGCATGAGACAGGCCACGCGCTTTCCCTATAAAACTGCCTGCAATAGAGAACTCTTTGTGTCTGGGGGTGTGTGAGGGCCTTCCATGAAAAGGCCCTAGTTCAAATCGTCGCCCACCACCACGCGCACAGGCTCGGGATGCACCGTCGGCTCATTCTGAATCAGGATCGTTCGCACCTCGCCGCCCGCATACGTCGCGCTGCTGCTCGTGTACACCGGCGTCGTGCTGCCCGCTTCCGTCACCACCAGTTGGTAGCTTCCGTCCGGAACATTCAGGTAGCCGGTCACCCGTCCCGGTGCCAGATCTTTGACCAGCGGCGTTGCATCCGACGGAGACTGCCCATTTCCCAGGTAATACACGTCCACCTTTCCGGTCGCCTCGGCGGTCTGCAAAAACCGCACGGAAAATTCCCCAACCGGCGCCGACTCCGCCTGGTCCCGCAGCAGCTTCGCCGTAAATCCACTGCCCGCATCCGCCAGATACACTGAGTGCTGCCCCGCCGCCTGCAAATCCGTTGTCAGGGTGGCCAGCGGCTCCTTCGTTCCGGTCGCATCCACCGTAATCGTCACCGGCCCCGGCGCCAGAATGGCGTAATTCGTAATCGTCCCCGCCGCGACATTCCTCGCGATCTCCGTCTTCCCGGCGTATACATCTACCGCCGGAGCGTTGTACGAAGCGTCCACGACGCGCAAAAGCGACGTCGTCTGCGACTGGGAGACCGTCTGGCACGCACACAACGGCCAGATCACGGCTGCCGCCGCCAGCCAGCCGGCCAGCCGACGTCCAGCACCCGGTTTCCGCAGAATCCGTCCGATACTTGCCCTCTTCACTCCCGGTTGCCTCAATCTTTGTTCGCGCCATGGCTGCGCCCGCACCCGGCGCCAGCCTCTAGTTTCTACAATAACCCGTAAACCGCCCGCCGAAGTTCCCCGCCATCGGGCCTGCTCCTCAAACCACGGGAAGACCCTCCGAACCGCCCCGCAAATGATGATTTATCAGATAATTACAGCTTCATCCCGGCATCCTCCACGCCGCCTGCCGCCCCGCAAACCCATCCCCCGTAAAAATGCCCGGCGCGCAACGCACCGAAAACGCGTTTTCCACATCTATTAAGAAGGGATCTGTCCACAATAGGACGCCTTGCGGAGGGCTTCGCGCATGCAGATTACCAGTCGCGCCCTCATTCCGGCTTTCGGTCAACGCATGATATCCTATACGCTCTGGGGGAAAAGTGCGCCCATCATCCCGCGGCTGTGTCCGCACAGGGAATCGCCTCATAATGGCCTCAATCGCACTTCGTCCAATTCAATACGCCAGATCCGACTCTTTCATCGCGGGAGATAAATCCGCTTGGCATTAGACGACAAGTACGAAGAGGACATTCAAAAGCTCATCGACGTCGGCAAGGAAAAAGGTTACCTCACCTACAACGACGTCAATGATCTCATTCCCGGGGACCTGACTTCGCCCGAAGATCTCGAAGACCTCATGAACACCATCGGGACCCAGGGCATCGATATTCTCGATGGCGGGCCCAAGCTCGGTGGCGACGGCTTCGAAGAAGAAGAAGGCGAAGACGTTGAACTCGATCTTACCCCAGGCACCCTGGAAAAAACCAACGACCCCGTCCGCATGTATCTGCGCGAAATGGGCACCGTGCCCCTGCTCACGCGCGAAGGCGAAGTCGAAATCGCCAAGCGCATCGAGCGTGGACAGCTGCGCGTCATGAAGGCCGTGTCGCGCTCGCCCATCGTCATTCGCGAGATCGTTGCCCTCGGCGAAGACCTGCGCCGCGGCGTCCGTAACATCAAGGAAGTGGTGCTCTTCGACGAAGAAGAAATCACTGAGGAAGTGCTGGCCGCGCGTGTGCGCAAACTCACCGGCCGCATTGACAACATCGTCAAGCACCAGAAGAAAATCGCCGCCCTGCAGGAAAAGCTCGCGGCTGCAAAAAGCAAGGTGAAGGAGCAGCGCAAGCTCCGCTGGCTCATCGGCCGCGAAATGGTGCAGATCACCCGCATCGTCCGCGACATCAAGTACACCAACCAGGAGCGCAAGCGCCTCCTCGACAAGGTCAACAAGACTGTTGACTCCATGCGCATGCTCGAGCGCCAGATCCGCTCCCTCGAAGCCAAGCACGATCAGTCGAAGAGCGAAGAGCTCAAGAAGGAATACCGCCGCCAACAGAAAAACTGCCGCGCCGACCTCGATCAGCTCGAGCAGGAAGCCGGCCTCACCATCGCCGAACTCAAGCGCACCCAGCGCGAAATCGTCCAGGGTGACATGGACGCCGAGCAGGCCAAGCGCGAGCTCATCGAGGCTAACCTGCGCCTCGTCGTCTCCATCGCCAAAAAGTACACCAACCGCGGCCTCCAGTTCCTCGACCTCATTCAGGAGGGCAACATCGGCCTCATGAAGGCGGTCGACAAATTTGAGTACCGCCGCGGTTATAAATTCTCGACCTACGCCACCTGGTGGATCCGGCAGGCCATCACCCGCGCCATCGCGGATCAGGCCCGCACCATCCGTATCCCGGTGCACATGATCGAGACCATCAACAAGCTCATCCGCACCTCGCGGCAGCTCGTGCAGGAGCTCGGCCGCGAGCCAACCTCCGAAGAGATTGCCAAGCGCATGGACATCCCCGTCGCCAAGGTCCGCAAGGTCCTCAAGATCGCACAGGAGCCCATCTCGCTCGAAACGCCCATCGGCGAAGAAGAGGATTCGCACCTCGGAGACTTCATCGAAGACTCCGGCGCCGTTTCCCCCTCCGAAGCCGTCATCAGCGTCAACCTCAAGGAGTACACCTCGCAGGTGCTGCGCACGCTCACCCCGCGCGAAGAGCGCGTCATCAAGATGCGCTTCGGACTCGAAGACGGCTCCGAGCACACCCTTGAAGAGGTCGGTCAGAGCTTCCAGGTCACCCGCGAGCGCATCCGCCAGATCGAAGCCAAGGCCCTCCGCAAGCTGCGTCACCCCTCCCGCTCGCGCAAACTGCGCGCCTTCGTGGAGAACCCGACCAACCAGTAACCCGGCATCATCCCTAAAACAGCAGGGCCGCTCCCACCGAGCGGCCCTTATTTTTTCTTGAGAAAGCGAATCTTATCCTGCCGCGGCCGGTTCAGCCGCATTCGCCGCCAGCGCCTCCGTCGTGCGCGGCGCCCGGCATTCCAGCAATTGCGTCAGCACCTGTTGCAGATTCGTCGCGATCGCGGTCGGCCGGCTCTTGCCAAACCGGCTCCGTATCTCCTCCGGATCGCCATCCGTGCCCCACAGCGCCACCACCAGCCGGTTCTTGGGCAAATGCTCCCGAATCTGCTGGCACAACCCCCGCGCATGCGCAAAGGCAAACGGCGGCAGTGCAGACAGCAGCGCAGACGTATCCCCATCCTGACCCAGCCGCCCCAGAATTTCCGGCGTCAGCGCGGACGAAGACAGCACCATCGTATGCCGCCCCGCGCGCTCCAGCAGTTGCGCCACCATCATCGCCGCCAGTTCATCAGCCTCGTCATGCGCCGCTACGCATACAATCGGGCATCCCTTGCGCTCGCTCGCGCGCTGCGCCTGCACTCGCAGGCTCTCCGGCCACACGTTCCTGGAGTCCCCGTGCTCGGCCATCACCTCCGTTATGCTCTGGTAGAGATACGTGCTCCGCACCGTGTCCAGGTTGCCCTTGTTCCGGTCCTGCTCGGCCAGGATCAGCGCCGGCAGCAGCACCGCGTCATATAGCTCCACCAGCGTGCGCCCGTCCAGGTAGCGCTCGGCGATTTTCCGCGCCGAACCATGATCCATCGCCAGCAGCCGCTCGTAAAACGCCGCCTCTGGAGCCAGCTCCGCCTCTTCGCCCAGCAGGATGTACAGGAATCGTAACTGTGGAAGATACCTTCCCACCACGATCAGGCACACCGTCAGCGGCGTCGACAGGATCAGACCCGCCCATCCCCACAACATCGTCCAGATCAGCGCCGTCACCAGCAGCGCCAGCGGCGAAACCCCCGTGTGCGTGCCGTACAGCCACGGCTCCAGAAAATTGCTCACCAGCGCTTCCATCGTCACAAACAGCAGCACCACAAATAGCGAATGCCACCACCCCGGAAACACCGCCAGCGTATAAATAACCGTCGCCGTGCCCGCCACCATGATGCCGAAGTAAGGCACCAGCCGCAGCAGGCCGATCAGCACGCCCCAGAGCGTCGCGTTCGGCACAT
>JAJZJJ010000250.1 GCA_021810175.1 Acidobacteriota bacterium
CGGGCTGACGGGCGTGCTCCTCATCCTCTACATCACCGGAACCACAGTCAATATTCAGTCGCTGATGGGAGTGCTGATGATGGTGGGAATGGTGGTTTCCAATACCATTCTGATCGTCGACTTCGCTAAGAAGCTGCAGGAGGAGGGCCGTTCGGTACGCGATGCGGTCGCCTATTCGTGCCGTCTCCGGCTGCGGCCGATTCTGATGACATCGCTGGCCACCGTGGTGGGACTTATCCCGATGGCCATGAAGCTGGAGCCGGGAGCTGGAGCCTATTCGCCTCTTGCGCTGGCCATCATTGGCGGCGTCACAGTATCGGTGCTCCTGAGTATTTTCGTGATTCCCGCGGCGTACCTGCTGGTTTACGGCAGACGCGAAGCACGCGAGGTGGCAGCGCAATGACTGCTGTAGACCTTGTAGCTGGCGTCAATGTCGGAAATTCGGCGGAGGTGAAATCGTGAAGGTTGTTCAAAGCGCAATTGTCGTATCGGTTCTGACGATAGCTGTATCTGTTCTGGCTCAGCCAGGCAATCCGGCTTCTTTACCCTCCGCTCCGCCGGTGCACGCCATCCTGGGTGCTTCCCAAACGCACATGGGTACACTGCCGGGAGCCCACACCCGGCAGCACGGTGGTCCCACGCTGACTCGCCGCCAGGCGGAGCAGATGGCGATCCGCAATAACCCGCGCGTCCTGGCCAGTCACCTGCTGGCCCTCGCGCAGCATCAGGTACTGCGCGAGGCGCGCTCCGCCGATCTGCCTTACGCGGATGCATCGCTGGCCGCGGTGGACGCCGAAAATGGAAGTCGCATTTCGGCGGGCGGCCTGCCAGCTTCTCGCTTGATCAATCATGCCGGCAGCGGCGTGGAAGTCTCGCAGCTGATCACCAATTTCGGCCGCGTTCATAACCTCGTCCTGACCCGCATGTTGCAGCAGCAGGCAATGCAGGCCAATGCCCTGGCGACCTCCGAGGAGATTGTCCTGTTCACCGATCAGGCGTTCTACAACGCACTGACTGCGCAGGCCGATCTGCAGGTTGCCCGGGAGACCGTCGCCTACCGCAGCATCACGGAAAGACAGGTCAACGAGCTCACCAACAACAAACTCCGCTCGACGCTCGATCTCAGCATCGCGCAGGTCGACCTTTCCCAGGCAAAGCTGATGGAAATCGATGCGGAGAATCGCGCGGCCTCCACTATGGCCACTCTGGACGCGGTGCTCGGCCTCGATCATAACCAGTGGTTTCATCTGATCAGCAGCTCGTCCGCCCCGCCGGCCCCGCCGGTGGACTACAAGGCCCTGGTGCAGCAGGCGCTGCAGCAGCGGCCCGATCTGCAGGCTCTGCACTATCAGTCGCAGTCGGCAAAGAAGTACGCCCGCTCCGAATGGGATCAGCTCCTGCCCTCCATCAGTGCTCTGGGGACAGCCGGAGTTACACCGGTCCGTACCGACCAGTACTACAACTCCAACTGGTGGGGTGGAGTCGGCGTCGACGTGAACATTCCGGTGTTCAACGGATTCCTCTACAACGCGCAGGCCAAAGAGGCGAGATACCGGGCCCAGGCCGACGCCAACTACGAGCGCAACCTGCGCGATAACATCGTCAGCCAGGTGCGCATCGCATGGCTGGAAACGCAGGCCGCCTACCGGAAGCTCAGCGTAACCCAGCAGCTTTTGAAACAGGCTAACCTCAGCCTCACGCTGGCCAAGGAGCGATATAAGCTTGGCCTCAGCTCCATCGTGGAACTGAGCGATTCGGAACTGGAGCAGACCTCGGCCCAGATCCAGTACACCAATGCCCGCTACGAGTATCGGCTTGGCATGGCTGTGCTCCGCTACCAGTTGGGCAAATAGCAACCGGGGGCTCCGGCCGCCTGCGCACGGCAGGCCGGAGCCTCTTTCAAAGCGCAGCTCCGGAAGCCCGATGCGTTTTCAGCTCCGCATACCATCACCGATCTCGCGCTGTGAGCACGACGCCTTGAACTTTTCGGCCCTCAGGGCCATATCTTGGCGGACGAACCGGGCGTTTGCCGTACATCCTTTGACAGGGTTCCATGTACGGCAAACGCTGATTCAGTCCCAACTCCCGCGCGGTTAGCCTCAACCGCGCGGGTTTTCTTTTTGAAGCGACGACCATCATCCTCTCAATCGGCTCACGGATTCGAGCTGCCGTACGGTTTGGCGCCCCCGCCGCCTTCCATGCGAAAACTCGTCAAGACCCGCACCGCTTCACCAAAGTAACTGCCGCACATTTCAAAGCACTTCCGGTGCTTCTTCTCCGGGAAAAGTTGGCACGATTGGCGGCTCAGGTTGATACCCTAAAAGTAAGGATAGAAATTACAAAATAGGAACAGCGGCTGGTCGGCAGGCCTCGCTCCGCGTGTCTCGTTGCCTGCAATTTGTGCAGTTTGCAGGCACCCAAACGACGCAATCCAAAGACGCTGGCCATCTACTCTGTTTTCAGGTAACTGTAGCCCAGGGACCCTGAACGAAAAGAGCAAGTCTCATGAAGTCATATGCATAGGAATAAGTTGACCCCCCAGGGGGCCACCGCGCTCTCGCGAGGGTGCGGGCGGACGCGCGACTCCCAGAGCGGCTCATTCCAGCGCCTCTGGCCATCTGCCATCTTTTCACGCAATTGCAGCCCAGAGGCTTTGGGCGGAAATTGTAAGTGCCGAAGAATCATATGCGTGCCGAAAAGTTGATCCCCCCGGGGAGGGCCTGTCCCAAAAGTCCGGACCACACCATCTTGCAGCCTACCGGCCGAACACGGCATCCTGAAAGTGCGCATGTCTCCAGCAACCGAAACTCCAGCTCTGCCTGAGCTCACGCCCGAGGAAGCGGCTCGTTACTCCCGCCACCTCATCCTGCCCGAGGTCGGACTGGAGGGCCAGCGGAAGCTGAAGGCTGCCAAAGTGCTCTGCATCGGCACCGGAGGGCTCGGCTCGCCGCTCGCCTTCTACCTGGCCGCGGCTGGAGTGGGCACGCTCGGCCTGGTGGATTTCGACGTAGTCGATGCCAGCAATCTGCAGCGGCAGATCCTCCACAGCACGAAGGACGTAGGCCGCCCCAAGATCGATTCGGCGGCGGAGAAGCTCCAGGCGCTCAACCCCTTTTTGAAGGTGGTGAAGCATGAAACGATGCTCACCAGCCAGAATGCCCTGGAGATCGTCGGGCAATATGACGTTGTCGCCGACGGAACGGACAACTTTCCCACGCGCTACCTGGTGAACGACGCCTGCGTCCTCACCGGCAAGCCCAACGCCTACGGCTCCATCTTCCGCTTTGAAGGCCAGGCCAGCGTCTTCGCGGCAAAGGATGGTCCCTGCTACCGCTGCCTCTATCCCGAGCCGCCTCCACCAGGCATGGTTCCCTCCTGCGCCGAGGGTGGTGTGCTGGGTATCCTGCCTGGGCTGGTCGGCGTCATCCAGGCCACGGAAGTCATCAAACTGATTCTGGGCAAAGGCGAACCGCTCGTTGGCCGTCTTCTGCTCGTCAACTCGCTGGATATGCAATTCCGCGAGCTGAAGCTGCGCAAAAATCCCGACTGCCCCGTCTGCGGCAACAACCCGACGGTCACCGAACTCATCGACTACCAGCAGTTCTGCGGCATCGCCCCGGAACAGAAAGCGGCCAATATGCGAAACGGCATTCCCCAGATGTCCGTACAGGAACTCAAGCAGCGCCTCGACAAAGGCGACGACCTCTTCATCCTCGACGTGCGCGAGCCCTTCGAGTATCAGATCGCGCAGATGGGCGGACAGCTGATTCCGCTCAATCAGCTTCCAGCCCGCATCGGCGAGCTCAACCCCGACCGCGAGATCGTCGTCCAGTGCAAGTCCGGTGGGCGCAGCCAGATGGCCGCGGAGTTCCTGGCGAAGAACGGCTTCCAGAAGGTGCACAACCTCACCGGCGGCATCATCGCCTGGTCGAGCGAAATCGATCCCTCGGTTCGCAAATACTAGCCGGAAGCGATGGCCGCTGCTCTGCGCGGCGGCCGTCGCCGGATTCCCTTTGGCACAGGAGCAGCGAAAATGCTCTATACTCCGTGTGCCCGGAAATCCGGGCTCCCTGCCGTCCCCAGTCCGATGCACCCCGGAGGCGGCCAGGCTGTTGGGGGCCTCCTATGGATTTGCTTTCTCTGCGTTTTGCCCTTGTCCTCATTTTTGCCGTAGCCTGCTGGTTTCTCCGTCCCTTCGGCATCCACCCCGCCATTTCTGCCGCTGCTGGAGCGGCTGTGGCCGGCCTCATGATCGTGTTCGAGCTGCGCGTCCGCGCCCTCACGCTCCGGCGCCTGATCGGAGCGGTGATCGGCAGCACCAGCGGCATTGCCGGAGCGTTTCTCTTCACTCTGGTGCTCGGGAACAGCCTGCCCGCCGGGCATCTGCGGAGCCTGCTGGAACTGAGCGTGCTGCTGCTGATGACTTACGTGGGTCTTGTTGTCGGCGCCAGCAAAGGCGATCTCCTCAACCTGTCGGCGCTTGGCGGACTTTTCACCGGCGAGCGGGGAGGCAAGCGCAACACCAAGATTCTGGATACCAGCGCCGTGATCGACGGCCGGATCGCGGACATTGCGGAGACCGGCTTCCTGGATGGGGTGCTGGTGATTCCCGAGTTTGTCCTGCGGGAACTGCAGATGGTGGCGGATTCCTCCGATCCCTCCAAACGCCAGCGGGGACGTCGGGGGCTCGACGTGCTGCAGCGGATGCGGGCGAATTCGCAGCTGACGATCCAGATCGTGGAAGAGGATTATCCGCACATCCGCGAGGTGGACCACAAGCTGATCGAAATGGCCCTGCAGCTGGAGGCGAAGATTATCACCAACGACTTCAACCTCAACAAGGTCGCGCAGGTGCGCGGTGTCTCGGTGCTGAATATTAACGATCTGGCGAATTCACTGCGGCCGGTGGTTCTGCCTGGCGAGAAGATGCGCATTCAGGTGCTGAAGGAAGGCAAGGAGCACGACCAGGGAGTCGGCTATCTCGATGATGGGACCATGGTGGTGGTGGACCACGCGCGCCGCCTGATCGGCCGCACCGTTGAAATTGCCGTCACATCGGTGCTGCAGACAGCATCCGGCAAGATGATCTTCGGCAAGCTGGACGAACTCGCTCGCGCAGCCGAGCCGGCGCGAGCCGTGGAGGTGCCGACGACGTGAAGGTTCGAGCCACAGCCCGCGCCTGTTCGTGTGTTCTGCCCGCGCTGCTTCTCTTCCTATCCTGTGCGGCCGCGCAACACTCCGGTGTGTATCCGGACCGGTCCTCAGGATCGGTACCGTACACCTTTCACATTACGACGCGCGAAGTGCTCATCGACGTCATCGCCCGCAATCGGCGCAATCAGCTCGTGAAGGATCTCAAGCTTTCGGATTTCCAGGTTTACCAAATTCTCGGAAAGGATCGTGAGGCTCCGATGCCTCTGGCGGCCCTCCGAGCCGTCAATCCTTCGGCCGGACAGCAGGATGACTCCACGCCCCTTTCGGGGTTCCGCGTCAGCCTCGGCGGAAGCTGCGCCGCCATCGCGAC
>JAJZJJ010000251.1 GCA_021810175.1 Acidobacteriota bacterium
GCGCGTGGACATGGGACGCTGCCGCTGCATGGCGTGATAGGCGCGAAAGATGAACGACATGGAGTCGAGAAGGAAGACGGCGGGCTTGTTGGATTGCTGAGGCATCAGGGTGAGTGTAACCCGACGTAGCGGCCCGGCAGCGGCGGGTTTTGCTTTGCGGGCACGAAGACGACGAAATGGCGGTGCGGACCGAAGAAGATGCGGAAGTGCGAGAGGATCGCGGCACCGATCTGACCGTCGAATCCAGAGGCACGGCTGGTACCGAGCGGAGCTCGTGATGAGAATGCGTCCGGATGGGCGATTTTCTGGTTGCCGATTATGAGTGCCGGTACTGATACGCGTACGAGAGCGCAGGTGTGCCCTCCGACGCCTCCTATGGTCATCTCTTTGTCGGCGGCTTTTGGGTGGGAGGGCAGCAGGCCGTATTTTCTGGCAAAGGGCGTGTTGAGTAGCAGGCCAGCCGCGGCACCACCCGTGTCGATTTCCAAATTTGCGTTCACGAATCTTCCGTCCGGCAGCTCCAGTTTGGCGATGATGAATGGGTTTGCGCTTTTCGACTTTTTTGCGTGGAGCGATTCCAGCGGGATCTCCGCGCTTTTCTGGAAATGCGGAGAGTTTCTGGGGAGAAAGAAGGTGATTCGCTGGGTCTGGTAGTCGATCAGCATGGGTAGCTGCGGCAGCATTGCGCGGTAGCCAAAGATCCCGGCTATTGGAATGCCGACCTTGCGACTCGGCACGCTGAGATCGAGCACCGCTGCGCTTCCAGTAATCTTCATCCCGTAGCCGGAGACGCGCATCTTCGGAACGAGGCGGTGAACCGGCGATGCTCCACAGGGCGTCTTGAGGGACCCCTTGGCCGGGCTGGTTCTGAGGCCGGCAGCGGCGATGGCAGAGGAGCTGAGAGTCATTGGGACGGCTCCGGTATCGAACACGAAGTTCAGGCCCTTCTTGCCGTTCAGCGACAGGGATACGACAGGGGTCCCCTTCACGATTCGGAAGGGGATCACTATCTTCGAACGCCCAAATATAGGCCAGCGGGCAAAGGAGGGCGTCGGGGCTGCGAACAGAAGTCCCGCCAAGATAAGGAGCGCGAAGCGTAAACGCCGGGGGTTCATCGGGTCGCACCTATTGTATTTCAGGCTTATCCTGGTGGGCTTTGCCCGTATGAGCCTATGGCCATTGCTCAATAAACATGCAGTCGCCGTAGGAGAAGAAGCGGTAGCGCTCGCGGACGGCGTGGCGGTAGGCGGCGAGGGTGTGTTCGCGGCCGGCGAAGGCGCTGACGAGCATGAGGAGGGTGGACTGCGGGAGGTGGAAGTTGGTGAGGAGTCCCTGGATGACGCGGAATTTGTAACCGGGAGAGATGAAAATGTGGGTTTCGCCGGAGTGGGGAGTGAGTTGGACGGGGTCTGAAGGTGCTTGGGCGGTGGATTCGGCGGCGGCGACGGCGGCGCAGTGTTCTAATGTGCGGACGGTGGTGGTTCCGACGGCGATGACGCGGCGGTTTTCGCGGAGGGCGGCGTTGATGGCGGCGGCGGTTTCTGGCGGGAGGGTGTAGCGCTCGCGATGGAGATGGATGTCTTCGACGCGGGAGACGCGGACGGGGGCGAAGGTGCCGAGGCCGACGTGGAGGGTGACGTAGGCGGTCTGGACGCCGCGGTTGGCGAGGGCTGCGAGGATTTCCGGCGTGAAGTGGAGGCCTGCGGTGGGCGCGGCGACGGAGCCGGGCTGCTGGGAGTAGACGGTCTGGTAGCGCTCGCGGTCTTCGGGGCGGTCTTCGCGGTGAATGTAAGGCGGGAGCGGGATGTGGCCGGTGCGATCGAGCGCGGTGTAAAAGTCGGGGACAGGCTGGAAGCGGATGGTGCGCTCGCCGTGCTCGCCGTGGGCGATGACTTCTGCCTGCAGGCCGCTGTCTCCGAAGCGGATGACTTCTCCGGTGAGGACTTTGCGGCCGGGGCGGACGAGGGCGAGCCATTCCCATTGGGAGAGTTGCTCGGTGAGCATGACCTGAACGCGGCCGGTGGCGTGATGGCCGGGCTGGGTGTGGAGGCCGGTGCGCTGGCCGTAGAGGCGCGCGGGGATGACGCGTGAGTTGTTGAAGACGAGGAGGTCGCCGGGCTGGAGGAGGGCGGGAAGGTCGCGGAAGTTGCAGTCGGCGACGGCTCCGGTGGCGCGATTGAGGGTGAGCATGCGCGAGGCGGCGCGGTCGGCGAGGGGTTCCTGCGCGATGAGTTCCGGGGGGAGTTCGAAATCGAATTCGGAGACGAGCACTGCTACTGATTTTAGCGGCGGGTGTTGGCTAGGTGGGTTTCGGCCTGGAGGCGTGCGCGTTCGAGAGCGTCGTTGAGTTGCTGACGGTGGGTTTCGAGTTCGGCGGGGCCGGCGCCGGCGGGGATGTTCACAATGGGGCGCGCCCAACTGACGATGACGCGTGAGAATGGCCAGGGGATGAAGAAACGGTCCCAGGAGTTGAGGGTCCATTTTTTTTCGGGCAAGAGGTAAAACGAGCCGATGGGCTCGCCGGTCATCTGAGCGAGTTTTACAGGGCCAATTTTGGTCTTATAGATGGGGCCGCGCGGGCCGTCCGCCGTGAAAATGACAGCCTCGCCCTTGCCGAGCACACTGCCGAGCGCGAGCAGGCCGGCGGCTCCGCCCCGGGAACTGGATCCGCGCACGCTGTGGAAGCCGAGCAGGCCGAGGGTGCGGGCGATGAGTTCGCCGTCAAGGCTTTGGCTGATGAGGATGGAGCAACGGTACTTGCGGAAATACCACGAGCAGAGAAACGTGCACTGATGCCAGAAGCAGAAGATGCCTTGAGGGGGCGGCGTGGCGGGGATGGTTCCCTCTTCGGCGATGACTTCAAAACGCAGAGTAATGCCGATGATCGCAATGATCGCCGCGGCAAGGCGGGGAACGATGGCAATGGCGATACGCTGGCCGAAGGTGAAGCTCGGACGGGTCACTTCGTCATTCTAGCGATGATGTGCGACATTAGCTGTATTTGAGCCAGCGGAGGATCTCCGGCAACGTGGGCCGCTTGCCATACATGAGGATGCCGATGCGGTAGATGCGTGCGGCGATCCAGATCATACCCCAGATGGCGCCGGCGAGCAGGGCGATGGAGAGCCCAATTTGCCACCAGGGAGGCGTCTGTGAGCAGATGCGCAGATACATGATGATGGGCGTAAATGGCGGAAAGAGGGACAGAACGGTCGAGGCCAGGGAGTTGGGGTGGCTCATGACGTAGGCCATCAGCATTACGCTGACGATAAGCGGCGAGGCAATGAAGAAGGCAAACTGCTGCACTTCCTGCGAGGAGTTGAGGGTGGACCCAAGGGCGGCGCTGAATGCCGAATAAAGGAAGAAACCGAGTACGAAGTACACAACAAAATAGACAAGCTCAGCAAGATTGATGCCGAGCGACGAGAGGCCATTGACGCCGATTTGCGCAGCAAGGTGGGTGCCGGCAAAGGCGAGAGTGATGGCGATCCAAATGGCGACCTGCAGCAAGGCGGAGCCGCCGACGCCGAGGAGCTTCCCCATCATGAGATTGTCAGCTGGCGCGGAGGAAAGCAGCACCTCAAAAATGCGCGAACTTTTCTCATCGGCGATGGAACGTGCCATATTCGTGCCGTAAATGAGCACGACACCATAGAGAAGAACAACCAGAGCGTAGATGCCCATGTAGCTGCGCTCTACGTTGGTTTTGACGGCCTGGCCGGACTTGAGCTGGAGGGTGGTGATTTTGATTGGCTTGACGAGGGATTGCGCTTCGGGCGGCGAGATGCCGCGGCTGATGAGCGCCTGCCGCAGGGCGGCGCGGCCTAGATTGTTTTGCAGCAGTGATTGGGAAAAGAGGTCAGAACCGTTGCGCGTGTAGTAGGTAGCGTCTGGGCGTGTCTGGCCCGGTTTGCCGGTGATCCAGAGGAAGCCGTCGAGCTTGCCAGCTGTGAGCTCGTTGGTGAGCTGGGTGCGGGCTTGAGGCGTAGCGGGCGAGACGATCTGGACGGATTGCGGAGGATGGCTGCTGGCGGCGAGTTGCTCCTTCATGGTGGTGGCGAGCGCAGCGTTATTGGAGGCGATAGCGAGATGGCTGAGTCCGCCTGCTTTTTTCGCTACAAGATTACCGCCTGTGGCGACCAACAAGACGCCGAACGGCACGAGCACGGTGGTGACTCGGAAGACTTTGCTGCGGACGCGTTCGAGGAACTCGCGCTTGGCAATGAGGAAGATATTACGCATCGATCCGGCCTCCGACGGTTTCAATGAAGATTTCTTCGAGGGAAGGCTCGGCCAGCTCGAATTTGTAGATGGTGGCGTGGGCGGCAGCCAGATGCAGAAGATCCTGCGCAGAGGCGCCGGGTTTGAGTTTGATTTCTGCCGAGCCGGGGTAATTTTTCGCATCGGCTATGCCGGGGAAGTTGAGGAATGCATTGCTGCCCTCGTATTGAAGGACGACGCGGTTGCGGGGGTAGCGGGATTTGACTTCGCGCATGGTGCCGGAGAGCACAGCCTCGCCTTTGTTGACGAGGCAGATGGTGTCGCAGAGTTTTTCCACCTGATCCATGCGGTGCGTGGAAAAGAGGATGGCTTTGCCCTTGTTTTTGAGCTCGACGAGTGTGTCCTGCAGGAGCGAAGTGTTGACGGGATCGAGGCCGGAGAATGGCTCGTCCATAATGATGAAGTCGGGCTCGTGCATGATGGTGGAGATGAACTGAATTTTCTGCTGCATGCCTTTGGAGAGTTCTTCGGTCTTTTTAGAGGTGGAATCAAGGATGTCGAAACGGTCGCACCATGATTTGGCGCGCTGAGTGGCGACGGATTCTGTAAGACCGCGCAGCTGTCCCATGAAGATGAGCTGGTCCATAACCACCATTTTCTTGTAAAGGCCGCGCTCTTCTGGAAGGTAGCCGACTCGCTTGAGGCTGTCGCGATGAAACCTGCGACCGAAGAGATTGACCTGGCCGGAATCTGGCATGGTGATGCCGACGATCATTCGGATGCTGGAGGTTTTGCCCGCGCCGTTGGGGCCGAGAAGGCCGAACATGGAGCCTGACTCTATCGTGAGCGAAAGGTCGTGGACGGCGACCTTCTGGTCGTAGGACTTGGAGATGGAGTCCAGAGCAACGACATCGGACATAGGTTGCGAATCTCCTGCTTCTAAGTTGGGCGTAGTGTAACAGGTGGACTTGCCGTTCAGGTGGAGGCATCTTCGGCGCAAAGCGCAGGGATTGGCAAATGGCCGGTGAAACGGCAAGTTAGGAGCCTAGTTAGAGTACGCAGGCTGGAGCTATCTGGTTCCATCGGGGCCTGATAGCATCGCTTTGTGCTCGAGCTTGGAACGGAAATCCAGTTTGTGAAGGGTGTGGGCCCGCGAATTGCCGCGCAGTTGCAGGCGAAAGGGATTCTCGTGGTGGAGGACCTGCTGTTGCATCTGCCGTTCCGGTATGAGGACCGGGAAAATCCCCGGGCGCTGATCGATTTGATGCCGGGCGAGATGGCGGTGAC
>JAJZJJ010000252.1 GCA_021810175.1 Acidobacteriota bacterium
GGCTCTACCGGCAGCCTCACCTGCTGATTCTCCGGAGCCGATGGGTTCACCCCGAAATCCCACACGTCCCGGTTCACTTCTCCCGCCGGCAGCAACTCCACCAGCGCATACTCGCCCGGAAACAGCGCATCCCTCGGTGTCACTTTCATCCAATGGCCGCCCGGCAGCAGCGTTTCCTCGGTCAGAATCCTGCCCCCGCTCGGATCCGGCTCGCTCACGTCGCGCAGTTGTTCCGCAAACAGAACCCGCGACGCGCCTTGCCGCACCACCCTCACAATCACAAACCGCGAGTGCGCCGAGCCGCCCATCCCCGGCTCCGGCGGCGGCACATTCTCTTTCACCACAAACGCATTCGCCGGCGGCGTCACCGGAGCCCCGTGCACGCTCACGTAAAACACCGGCTTCGACACGTGCATCTGCACCGCCGCGTCGACCCCTTGCATCTGCACCACTTCCCGGAACGCGTGCATCCGATACACATCCACCGCCTGCACGCTGTCAAACGGATTCTGATTCAGATCCCCGTCCGCCTGCTGCAAATGCACCAGCTCCGGCTCGCCGTGGTATATATCCAGCGCAAAGATTCCATCCTCATCCGGCAATCGCAGCCCCGGCTTCACATACGGCATCAGGTACTTCACCGCCGCGCGTTGCGCCTCCTCTTCGCGCTCTATTTCCGCCTCTTCGCGCGCCGCCTCCGCCGGAGAAATATTCTCAAACTCACCCTCCCCGGCGCTCACCCCATGCGGGTGCTCGCGTTCCCACTTCTTGGTCGCTGCCCAGTCCACCATCGACGCCGGTATCTCCCGCCATGCACCATCCTCCGCGCTCAGATATCGCACGCGCCCATCCCGAACCTTGTACTTCACCACATCCCGATAGGTGCCATCCTTCAAAATCAGCCGCTTCTTCGTACGCGATACCCGCCCGTGTGCCGCCCGCCCGTTCCGCGCCACCGCGGCAAAAACCCGCGCCCCCGGAATCACTCCCATCAGCATGCCCGGCGCAGCCATCATCACCAGCGCCAGCAACCCCGCCGCCGCATTCTTCGCCCATCGCGCCTTCCCACGCATCGCCCTTCGCATACCCACATCCTAGCTCCGCTGACTCGCCGCCCCGTTGGCTTACTTCCCACCAAATCATGCAGGCTCCGTCTCACCCTCAGCATCCCCACATATCAGAAGCGCAATTTGCCTCAATTTGGTTATTCTCTTTGCATGCGTTTCCCATCTGTCTTGCTGCTCTGCGGACTCATCGCCGCAGCCTCTGTTCTCTCTGCTCAGCAAAGCTCCGCCGCGCCGGCACAAAGCGCTGCTCCGGCAACTTCGCAGACCACCCCTGCGCAAAGCACCACGACGCGGACACCCGCGAAGACAACCACGCCGCCGCTCCGCCTCGAATCCCTCCCGCCTGAGCCCCATTCCCTCACGCCCGCCCAGCAGAAGGCCCTCGAAACCCAGCGCGTTCTCAAGGCCGTGAATAACCTTGCGCGCAGTCAGGCCAATTGGGGCCCGGCCATGTCCACGCCCGGCGCATCGCTCACCCTCGTCACAAAGAACGAAAAATCTACCCAGGAAGGCACCCAGGTCACCTTCACTCTCCACGCCACCGGCTTCCAGCCCGGCGACTCCATCAAGCTCTTCCGCTGGCCCCTCAACTCAAGGGTCGAGCAGGTCGCCACCGGCCTCACCGTCGACGCCAGCGGCCAGGTCATCTGCCCGGAAATCAGCCAGGGTGACTGCCTCGCCTCCATGCAGCCCGGCGATCCGGTCCAGATCAAGGACATCGCCGCCCGCGGCGAGCCCCTCCGCGTCGCCATCGGAACGCCCGACGGCAAAAAACGCGCCGAAGTCACCATCGTTCCCTTCCCCCTTGAAGCCGCCAGCAACACCTGCAAATTAGAGGTCATCCTCGGCACCAGGAACGCCGCACTCGTCCTCCTCGAAGGCGTCGGCTTCCCCAAGAACCAGAAAGTCGATATCCACATCGTCACCTTCGGCAAGGACCACCCCGTCACCACCACCACCAGCGCTCTCGGCGGCCTCATCGTCGCCGTTCTGCCCGCCGTCACCGGCCACGCCAGCGGAACCACCACCATCAGCTACCACGGCGCCACCTGCTCGCCCTCGCTCACCTTCCCCTGGGGCGCGGACTCTTATCACCCTCTATAAAACCTTTTGAAATCAGGCCTCCCGCACGGCGGCGCGAAACAACTCTTTTTTTCCGCCGCCGTTCCTGCGATACTTGATCGTGCCTGACTGGTACCTCCAACCCATCCCACACAAAAAGGTGAAGCAATAATGTCCGCAAAGTACATCTTTGTGACCGGCGGAGTTGTGTCCAGCCTCGGAAAGGGTCTCGCAGCCGCTTCCATCGGCTGCCTGCTCGAAAGCCGTGGACTCAAGGTCAATCTCATGAAGTTTGACCCCTACCTCAACGTCGATCCCGGCACCATGTCCCCCTTCCAGCACGGCGAAGTCTTCGTCACCGACGACGGTGCCGAAACCGACCTCGACCTCGGCCACTACGAGCGCTTCACCCACGCCCGCCTCAGCCGCGACAACAACCTCACCACCGGCCGCATCTACGAGCAGATCATCACCAAGGAACGGCGCGGCGACTACCTCGGCAAAACCGTCCAGGTCATCCCCCACGTCACCAACGAAATCAAGAACGCCATGCGCAAGGTCGCCGCCGACGGCGACGTCACCATTGTCGAAATCGGCGGCACCGTCGGCGATATCGAATCGCTCCCCTTCCTTGAAGCCATCCGCCAGATGCGCCAGGAACTCGGCCGCGAAAACACCGTCTTCGTCCACGTCACCCTCGTCCCCTGGATCAGCGCCGCGCAGGAGCTCAAAACCAAGCCCACACAGCACTCCGTCAAGGAAATGCTCTCCATCGGCATCCAGCCAGACATCCTCCTCTGCCGCACCGACCGCAATCTCTCCCACGACATCAAGAGCAAAATCGCACTCTTCTGCAACATCGAAGAAAAGGCCGTCATCACCGCCAAGGACGTCGACTCCATCTACGAAGTCCCGCTCGTCTTCGCCGAGGAAGGCGTCGCACGCCTCATCCTCAAGTACCTCCACCTCGACGACGCCCGCGAACCCGACCTCACTCGCTGGATCGAACTCGTCCACCGCTGCTACAACCCCAAGGATGAAGTCTCCATCGGCATCGTCGGCAAGTACGTCGAGTACGAAGACAGCTACAAGTCCCTCAAGGAAGCCCTCGTTCACGGCGCACTCGCCGAACGCCTCAGGCTCCGCGTCACATGGATTGAAGCCGAAGGCCTTGAAGCACCCGGCTACGAGTCCCAGCTCGAAGGCTTTGACGGTATTCTCGTCCCCGGCGGCTTCGGCAAGCGCGGCGTCGAGGGCATGCTCAACGCCATCCGCTACGCTCGCGAGCACAAGGTCCCATACTTCGGCATCTGCCTCGGCATGCAGACCGCCTGCATCGAGTACGCCCGCAACGTATGCGGCCTCCACAACGCCAACTCCAGCGAATTCGACCCCGCTACCCCCCACCGCATCATCTACAAGCTCCGCGAGCTCACCGGCGTCGAAGAAATGGGCGGCACCATGCGCCTCGGCGCCTGGCCCTGCGTTCTCCAGCCCGGCTCGCTCGCCTACCAGGCCTACGGCGCCGCCGAAATCAGCGAACGTCACCGCCATCGTTACGAATTCAATCGCGAGTACGAGGCGGTCCTCACCGGCGCCGGACTCCGCATCACCGGCACCACCCCCGACGCCACCTACGTCGAAATCGTCGAAATCCCTGACCACCCCTTCTTCCTGGGCTGCCAGTTCCACCCCGAATTCAAATCCAAACCCCTGGAGCCGCACCCGCTCTTCCACGCCTTCATCACGGCATCCTACAAAAACCGCCAGTCCCACCACAAAGAGGCTGAGGACGAATCCCCAGCCTCCATGCAAACCGCCAAATAGCCCTCACCCCACTCGCTGTTGTCATTCCGACCGAAGTTCGCTCACCAGAGGTGAGCGAACGAAGCGGAGGAACCGGCAGTTCTGCTCATCCTCCGCAGTACCATCACAGCGATCTTTCAATCCTCCGGTCCGGAACCAGCCACATCAGCGCTACCGCCACATAAAGCCCCAGCGAAACCCAATGCCACCAGAACGTAAACACAATCCCCAGCGCATACAGCACCGGCGATGCCTTCCCCTTCCAGTCCACGCCTATCGCCGCTGCAAGCTTTGACTCAGCCCCCTGCGAAGCAATAATCGCCCGCTGCAGGATCCAGTACGCCACCGCTGCCGCCAGCATCACCGCACCGTAGAGCGCCGCGGGACCGGCAACGAAGTCGTTCTCTCCCATCCAGCCCGTCACAAACGGGAACAGCGACAACCAGAACAGCAGATGCAGATTCGCCCACAGGATTCCACCCGTCACCCGCTTCAGCGTATGCAGCATATGGTGGTGGTTGTTCCAGTAAATCCCCACATACACAAAGCTCAATACGTAGGTCAAAAACACCGAAGCCACCGGCCGCAGCGCCGTCCAGTGATCCCCGCGCGGAACCTTCATCTCCAGCACCATGATCGTGATGATGATCGCCAAAACACCATCGCTGAATGCTTCAAGCCTGCTCGTACTCACTCGAAAACTCCTCTGGCAGCTCTCCATCCTACGGCATCACGAAACAGAATTCCCACCCCCCAGAAGGTTGTAATTCCGTCCGCTGCCTGGCGCCCAGCCGGCTGCCCCACATCTCGATGATGCGCCTTGGAATCCAGGTCCTCAGCCATGTCTCCATCCATGGAATAGAGCATTTCCCTTATTGGTATAGACCGAAGAGAGAATCTCAATGCAGCTTTTCCGTTAAGAAAAGCTGCGCTTGGTTGATTTCAGAAAGTTCACAGTCATAGGGGAATTGCTTTAGAGCATTTCCCCAACTTTTTTGCCGGTAATTTCCCCCCGCTTCGATAAACTGGTAGTAGAGAGTGCAAAAAGGTCTGCCCACCGTGGCAGGCCTTTTCTTTTTCCGGCGTCTCGCCAGACCGCAGTCCCGAAAAGGAGAGCCCCCATGCCCGAGTGCCAGTACATCCACCGCGGCTTCCACGCCGCCGCTTTCTGCCGCGAGTCCGCCCTGCCCGGCTCAGCCTTCTGCCACAACCACCAGAACCAGCCCCGCCGCGACCTCCGTCGCCGCAACGCCCGCCTTCGCGTCCTCGCCGCCGAAATCCCTGAAGCCTCCACCGAGCGCCTCATCGCCATCCTCTTCGAGCTCACCGGAGCGCTCCATCGCGGCACCCTCGCACCCCTCGCCGCGCAGTCTCTCTTCACCCCCATCGCCGAGCGCCTCGACAATCTCTACTACCGCCGCACCGGCGCCTCCGTCCCCGTTGAAGTCGATGTCTGGCTCTAGTCATCATGGAGTGACCGGTCCACTGCGCTGACCGTGGGTTAAGCTGTGAGCCGAAGCGGTACACAGATCAGAGCCACAAGCGGAGGAAC
>JAJZJJ010000253.1 GCA_021810175.1 Acidobacteriota bacterium
CCCCGATGCCCACCGACTTCGCCCAGTCCGTCAAGTCGCAGGCCGATATCGTGAAGATCGTCGGCGACTACGTACGCCTGCGCAAAGCCGGTGCCCAGAACTTCAGCGGCCTCTGCCCCTTCCACAAGGAGAAGACCCCCTCCTTCAGCGTCCATGCCGGACGCCAGTTCTTCCACTGCTTTGGCTGCGGCCAGTCCGGAGACGTCTTCACCTTCGTTCAGAAAATCGAGAACATCGGCTTCTCTGAGGCTGTTCGTGCCGTCGCCAAAAAATGCGGCATCCCCCTCCCGCAGCGCGAATTCACCACCCCCGAAGAAGCCGCCGAGCACCGCCAGCGCGGCAAGCTCCTTGAACTGCACGAGATCGCCACCGCCTGGTTCGAGGAGCAGCTCCGCTCTCCCGAAGGCGCCGCCGCCCGCGAATACCTCTCCGGCCGCGGACTCAACCCTGAAGCCATCGCCAAATTTCGCATCGGCTACGCCCCCGACGATTTCCATTCCCTCCGCAAACGGCTCGAACCCCAGGCCGACGCCGCCACCCTCCGCGCCACCGGCCTCTTCTCCTGGAAGGACCAGGAAGACGGCTCCCCCGGCCCCATCTACGCCCGCTTCCGCAAGCGCGTCATGTTCCCCATCTGCAACGAAGGCGGCCGCGTCATCGCCTTCACCGCCCGCACTCTCGAAACCGGCGAGAAAGCCGGCCCCAAATACCTCAACTCCCCGGAGACTCCCCTCTACTCCAAAGGCCAGGTCCTCTTCAATCTCGACAAAGCCCGCCAGCCCATCCGCAACGACGGCGGCGCGGTCCTCGTCGAAGGTCAGATGGACTGCATCACCGTCTTCCTCGCCGGCATCCGCAACGTCATCGCCACCAGCGGCACCGCCTTCACCGAAATGCAGGTCCGCCTGCTCCGCCGCTACGCCACCCGCGTCATCGTCAACTTCGACCCCGACACCGCCGGCTCCAACGCCGCCGAAAAATCCATCTCCCTGCTTACCGAGGAAGGCTTCGACGTCCGCGTCCTCACCCTCGAAGGCGGTCTCGACCCCGACCGCTTCGTCCGCGACCGCGGCATCCACGCCTATGCTCAGGCCCTCCGCGCCGCCCCGCCCTTTCAGGACTGGCTCATCGACCGCGCCCGCCGCCTCTTTCCCGGCCGCGATCCCCGCTCCCAGACCGACGCCCTCAACTTCCTGCTCCCTCACATCCGCCGCATCCCCGGCCGCATCGCCCGCGACTCCTTCGCCAACGATGCCTCCCAGGCCCTCGGCATCGACTCCGCCCTCGTCCGCGCCGAACTAAAAGACGCCGCCGTCCGCCGCCGCGAAGCAGTCGAAATCCCGAAGAGCTTTCCGCTTTCCTTCGCAGAGCAGACCCTGCTGCGCGCGTTTTCCGCACCACGATCTAGTGAGGGATATTTGGCTGCCGAGAGGTCCTGGCAGGAGTTCGAATCGGACTTGTCGGGCCTACGACAAGATGTGCGAGAGGTCATCGATCAACTCAGAAACCGCGGTGTTGATCAGGACCCAGTTGTGGCCATCGCTGACGAACAAAAAAGACAGATGTTTGCGAGCATATTTATGTCTGTCCACGATGCCGAACCCCAGGAAGCAGACGTGGACCACGCGATGTTGGCGCTGAGGCGTGGTTCACTGGAACGACTCCATAAGGTTAAGCGGTACTCGATTTCGATGGCAGAAAAGTCGGGAAACGTCGAAGAAGTCATTCAATTGACTAAGGAAATCCGCGAAATCGCACTACGTCTCAAGGATATGGATTAACCGCAATACCTCACATTGAGATAGTCCCCGCCTCCGCGCCCAAATCGCCCACGCCGAACGCTCCGGCAGCATCGACGAAGCCCTCCGCCTCACCCGCGAAAGCCACGACCTCACCCGCCGCCTCCGCGACCTGGATTAACCCGCCTGTCTCCGGCGTAAAATCGCTCCAGTAGCTCTCTCCAGGGAAACCACTTCATGTCACGTCTCCCCGCCTCCGCACGGGACTGGATCGCCCTCCTCGTCGTCAATGCCGCCATTCCGGCCCTCGTCCTCTGGCAGCTCCATGAAACCCGGATCGACTACCGCTCCGCCATCCAGGCCTGCTGGGTGGCCCTGGCCTTCGTCAACGCTATCTTCCTCGCCGCCGCCTGGCAGCACGGCCGCCGCAAAGGCGTCCGGGTCCCCGTGGCCCTCTATCCCGCCGCGCTCGCCCTTGCCCTCGCAGCCGGATTCCTCACTGCCGCCCTCGCCCGCGGTCACCGACCACGCAGAAGCTATCTGACCCTGGCCGCTTCCACCGTCCCTCTCACCCGCATTCACCCCGCCCGCCGTCGCATCGTCGTCCGTCTTCTTCGCGAACGCATCGCCGCCAGCCGCGCCTATGTCGTCGCCTCCGCCCACGAGCAACCCATCTCTCCGCCCCTCTTCTCGCCCGCCTCTTTCGCCTCGGTCTCCGTCATCGACAGCACCATCGCCAGCCTCCGGCAGGCCTGGCAAATTGACCGGACCTACGCCGCCCGCCTGCACGCCACCGACGCCGAATTCCGCAAGGCCATGGCCACCACCGACCCCCGCTTTCTCCAGTCATGGACCGCCGCCCACGCCCGGCGTGCGCAAATCGAAGCCCGCTCCAGCGCTCTCGAAGCCCGGTGGTTCCAGGATGTCCGCGCGCTTTACCGCTACGCCGCCGCCCACCACAGCCAGATCGCCGTGCAGAAGAACACCCTCTTCTTCGCCTCCGCCAAAACCCGTGCGCAGTTCCGATCCCTGGCCCAGGCCAGCCAGCAAATGCAGCAACAAATGACCACCCTCCGCCAGCAGCTCGTCCAGGACCACCAGAAAGCCGCCCTCGCCACCGGCTACGAGTAATCCACTCGTCGCCTCACTCCCGCAGCCCCAGCCGCACCGCCTCCTCCACCGCTGAATACGCCCCATCCTCCCGCTCCAGTTCCAGCGGAGCACGCGCGTACAGCGGAGGCTGCGCCATCATCCGTGGCCCCTTCCCGCCGTGCCGCTGCGCCGCATGAACCAGAAACGGATGGCACAGATACACCGTCCCCGCCCTGCCCGTAGCCAGCGCCTCCGGCAGCTCCCGCGTCGCCGCTTCCGCCGCCTCCGCCAGCTCCATGAACCGCAAACCCTCCTCGCCCGCCGGCTCCAGCACCCGCGCCACCCTCCGGTGCGACCCCACCCGGATCCGCGTCGGCGCATCCCGCTCTCCCACATCCGAAAACAGGAACAGCATCAGCAGCGCCCGCCGCTTTGACCGCACGTTCACTCGCCAGTTCAGGAACGACCCCTCCTCGCCCGCCAGCGCAAAGCTCGCGTCCACATGCCACCCCGCATCCCCTGGATCGTCCTCATGCGGGAATCGCACCGGAAACGTCCCCAGGCTCGTTCGCGGCTTCCATCGCCCCGCGCCCACCAGCTCGTCCAGCGCCTGCCGCAGCCTCTCGGTATTCGCCGCCTCCCGAAACGGAGCCTGCGCGTAATCCCACAGCCGCACCACCGGCCGCGTCCATGTCTCCGGCTGGTCCGGCTCGCAGCCAAACTCCCGCCGCAGGTCGCCCCACAAAATCGCCCGCGCCGCCGCCGCCGTCTCCTCGGTAAACGCCTCGTCCAGCCGCACAAACCCGTCGAGAATAAACTGCTCCCGCTCGGAACCGCTCAGCCCGCGGCCCGCCGCTGTCTCACTTGTCATGGCAAATTTCCTCTCCGTATTTCCTCGTCACATGGAGGCGCACCGCAACCGCCGCCCGGCGTCGCACGCGCCTCAGCCCACACCATGCGCGCCCGCGCTGCGCGGGCACAGGGCTTCAGAAGCCCAAAGGAAAGAAAGAAGAGAAACGAATCATCATCGTCGCACCAGAAAATGGATCGCGGATTATGCTACCACGCAAACCAGCGGCACTATTCTGTGGGCCCGATGCACCCCTGCCGCCCTCTATGCCGCCTGCGTCCCGCCCATGAACGCCAGCGCCCGTTCCAGGTAAGCCTTCATCTCTTTCCGCGGCACCACTGCGTCCAGAAACCCGTGCTGCACCAGGAACTCCGACCGCTGGAAGCCCTCCGGCAGCTTCTGCCGGATCGTCTGCTCGATCACCCGCGGCCCCGCAAACCCAATCAGCGCTCCCGGCTCGGCGATGTTCAGGTCGCCCAGCATCGCAAAGCTCGCCGTCACCCCGCCCGTCGTCGGGTCCGTCAGGACGGAAATAAATGGGAGCCCCGCCTCGTCCAGTCGCGCCAGCGCCGTCGAAACCTTCGCCAGCTGCATCAGGCTCACGATCCCTTCCATCATCCGCGCCCCGCCCGAAGCCGCCACCGTAATCAGCGCGGCCTTCTGGTCGTGCGCCCGGTCCACCGCGCGCGCCACCGTCTCGCCCACCACCGCGCCCATGCTCCCGCCGATAAACCCGTACTCGAAGACGCTCACCACCACCTTGTGCGGCCCCAGCATCCCCTGCGCGTTCAGAATCGCGTCGTTCAGTCCGGTCTCCGCCTGCGCCTTCTTCAGCCGTTCCTTGTATGGCTCCAGATCCGTGAATTCCAGCGGGTCCGTCGAGGACAAATCTCCGTCCACCAGCTCGAACCCCGGCTCCAGCAGGCTCTCGATCCGCGCCTTCGCATTCAGCCGGTTATGCCGCCCGCACTTCGGACACACCTGCAGGTTCGCCTCCAGGTCCGCCTTCCAGATCGTCTGGCTGCACCCTTCGCATTTGGTCCACAGGCCCTCGGTGCGCACCCGGTTCTCTCCCGAGGTCGCCCCTGCAATCTTGTTCTCTTCCCGTCTGAACCAGGACATGCTTGCTCCATCGGCCGGAATCCCGGCCCAAAAACCGAGCGGTCGCTCCCGCCCTCTGCATAGCTTCGTTCAACAGATTAAACGCCTGCGCCGCTCAAGTCTTCTCCCTGGCGAACCTTCGCTCTCGCCCTGTCAGGCCTCCACCGCACGCACTAAAGTAATGCCTCTTCATTCCAAACCACTTGCGGACCACTCCCAGCCCGAAAACCTGGCACTCCTGAAGCTCTCATCCGACATTCTAAAAATGTGGACTTCCTGAGGAAAGCCTCGCGCACGCAACCTCTGTCGCAGGATCTCCCATCCTTCGCGGACTCGATGGAACTGCCCTCAGAATCATCGTCTTGTCGATAACTGACGTCAAATCATGTCTTTGGCCTGAATTGGCTATCCATAACAAAACAAAGTGGCTACCGGCAAGCCATTTAGAATCAACTCCTTGCGGAGCACAACAAAGATGTAACCCGCATAGAATCATATGCATAGCCCAAAAGACCAACACCCCCGAGGGGCGTTTTCCCGGCGCGCACCTGCCGCGGGTTCCAGGCGGATGCCCGGCGATATTTCGCCAGCCCACCCGCGTCATCGCCACCCGCCCCCACCGCTAACCGCCCCAACGCTAACCGCCCCAACGCTAACCGCCTCACCGCTAGCTGTG
>JAJZJJ010000254.1 GCA_021810175.1 Acidobacteriota bacterium
GGCGAGGCTGGTGGGGGCGCCGAACTCCTTCTGCAACTGGGCCATGAAGGGATGGGTATCGCCGTTTCCGGCAAAGTGCCAGTCATGGTAGGCCCAGACGTCGTCCATGGGCCACTGATCGGGCTTCGGCGTCCAGGCTTTGAAGGATTCCAGCGTGGACATGGAGGGCGTTCCGGTTTCCATGGAGAAGCCGTGATTGAGGGCGGTGTAGTAGAGCTGGGGGTTCTGATAGCTATAAGGGCCGCTGCCCTGCAGATTGACGGCATTGGAGCTGGGTGCGTAATAACGGGTGCCGTCGAGAGTACGAATGAGGCGGGCGAGGCCCTGATTGACGATGGGCTGGGGAACGCCTTCATTGCGGCCGCACCAGACCACGATGGACGGGTGGTTGCGGAAGCGGGAGATGACGTCGGCGGCATTCTTGAGGAAGAGCTGTGGATCCTGAGGCTGGATGTTGTAGTTTTCGGTGGTTTCCCAGAAGTCGTTCCAGACGAGGAAGCCGTATTTGTCGGCGAGGTCGTAGAAGGTTTTCTCCGTGGACTGGCCGACCCAGTTGCGGATGATGTTCTCGCCGGCATCGTGGTGGAGACGGAAGTACGGCTCGAGGTGGGCGCGGGAGACGTTCTTCATGGCATCATCCATGCCCCAGTTGCCGCCGCGGCAGGCGATGCGGACGCCGTTGACGAGGATGACGAGGTAAGGCGCGGTTGAGTTACCGCTGCTGGGCTGGATGGCGGGCGAGTGCAGGCCGGCGGGCGTGAGCGACTGGACCCAGGAGTGCCAGCCGGCGCGCCACGCGGCGGGATAGCCGGGCGGGAGCGGATCGGCGGCGGGAATGGCGCGGATACCGTCGTGGGTGTCGTTCACCACGGGCTCGGTTTGATGCGCGTCGTAGGCGGCGGTGGGGTTATAGAGGACACGGCGCAGATGGCCGCTGGGCGAGAGCAGGCTCAGCTCATAGGTGATCTGGCGGATGCCGAAGTGGAGCTGCTTTACGTCGGAGACGTTGCCGTTGACGGCGACGGTAAGGGTGAGGCGGTAGAGATTGGCGGGACCATAGCCGTTGGGCCACCAGAGGCGCGGATGCTGAACGTCGAGCTGGGAGAATTCGGCAGGGGTGAGATGGATGGTGGTTTCGCCGGCGTTCAGGTCCACGTTTTTGGTTACGGTGACGTTTCCAAAAGCGGCGGTGAGGCGGGCATGGACCGGGGTGTCGCTGGCATTGTCGAGCGGCACGGAGATGTCCACTTTGGCACTGGAGGTGGAAGGCAGCGGGAGGGTGGTGACGACGTGGGGGTCGCCGATACGGACCTGATCGGTGGCGCGGAGGGTGACGGGCTGCCAGATACCGCTGTCGCGGTCGCGGATGGCGGGAATCCAGTCCCAGCCTTCGGTGGCGACAAAGGTGGGGCCGTCGAGGCACATCCTTCCGCCGTTGGCTCCGGGGCCGCCTTTGATGGACTGCTCCTGGGGGATTCCGGGATCGGGCGGCGGCGAGATGCGGACGGCGAGGACGTTTTCGGCTCCGGGCTTCAGAATGCCGGTGACGTTGAAGACGCCGCGGATGAAGGCTCCGGTGACGGAGCCGAGATCATGTCCGTTGAGCCAGACGTCGGCCTTATAGTTGATGCCCTCAAAGGTGAGGGTGAGGTGTTTGCCTCTGGTGGATTTGGGAGCCTGAAACTGGGTGCGGTACCAGTAATCCTGTTTGTTGAGGGTCTCGGGGATGTCGAGGTTGTTGAGGCCGTAGTAGGGATTGGGGTAGACGCCGCGGTTGACCAGCGTGGTGAGGACGGTGCCGGGAACGTTGGCGGCGTACCAACTCGCCGCATTGAAGTTGTCGGCGGAGATCTGCGCGGCGCTGGCCTTCACATCGGGAGCGGCGATCAGGCGCCAGCCGCCGTCGAGGGTCCAGACATTGGGGCCATGGGCGACGATGGCAGGGCCCGTGGGCGGGGGCACGGCATGGGGCGCGGAAAACGGCGCCTTGCTGTGGGGCATCTGCGAGGGCGGCTGGGGGCCGCTGTATCCGGCCTGGCCGCGGGTTTGGATCGGCCAGAACGCGGAGGCGTGGGCGTAGACCGGCAGCATGAAGTTCGGATGGGAGGCGGCAAGCGTCTGAATGGCGCCGGCAGCGAGGGCGCTGCGCAGGATTTTGAGCCCGTAGATTTTGCCGCCAAAGTGCTGCCAGGTAAAGGCCGGGGCGGAGGCGGGGCCATTCATGCCGGCTTCGTAAGAGGGCTGCGGCGCGGGGGCGACGCGCAGCGTAGGCGAAACGCTGGCAATGGCAAGGGAGGTGCTGCTGGACGGCTCGCCGGGGCGCAGGACGGAGGCAGTGGCGATGAGCGAGCCATCGGCATAGAGGCGGAAGTGGCTGCCATCGAAGGTGGCGGCGATGAGATGCCATTGACCGGGGGTGAGGCTGGCGTTGCCTGCGAGGCTATTGTGCCGGCCCAGCCAGAGCACGGCTTTGCCGGGAGCGAGGGCCAGGAAACGAGGCGATTCCTCGTGAGGCGAGCCGACGCCGGCGATAAGCTCGAGGGCGGTCGCAGGATCTTCAGCTTTGAACCAGGTGAGAAGGGTCCAGGAGGCGGCGGCTTTGAAGACGGGATCGCCGGCGACGAGCTTGCTGGTGTAGCCGTCACCACTGGGCAGGACGGAGACGTTCCACGGTCCGTATTCGGAGGGGAGCGACTGCCACTTCGGCGGCGACTGGCGGTACTGGGCGCGGGCGGGCGCGGTGGCGAGCATCAGCAGGCAGAAGACGAATGCAGACAGGGCGACAGGCGCGCAGAGGCGCGAAGGGCGAGGGGTTTTCATAACGGCTCAGGTGGTCCTTTAAACTCCTGCAACACTCTACACGGAATGAGAGGTGAAACGTGTGAGTGGAGGGGTTAGGGAGAGATTTGCGGGCAGGCGGGAAAAGCGGGCCGCGCTGGTAAACTGAGAACTGCATGATCCTGCCGTTTGTCCGCGAGCTGCTGGCGGACCTGGAACATTCAGCTTCCTTTGAACAGGCAAGACGGCATCTGACGCTTGCCCGGGGGCGGCGGCGCGTCTCGGGTCTGACTTCGACGGCGCGGGCACTGTATATTCCGCTGTTTGCGCGAGCGGCGGGCGTCCCCGCCATCGTGATTGTGACGGATAACAAGGCAGCGGAGGCGATGCAGCTGGCGCTGCGCGCTGGATGCGAGCTGACCGGGGCCATTCATCCGGAACGGGTGCTGCGGCTGCCGGCGCACGACGTACTTCCCTTTGAAAATTTGTCGCCTCACCCCGAGGTGCAGGAGCAGCGGGCGCGGACGCTGTGGAAGATCGCGAGCGGCGAGGCATCGATTGTGGTGGCTCCGGTGGAAACCGCGGCGATGAAGCTCTTCGACCGGCCGTTCTACGCAGGACTGGCGCAGTCGCTGCGGCGCGGCGAGGAAGTGGATGTGGAAACGCTGCTGACGCACCTGACCAGCATCGGCTATACGCAGATGGACATGGTGGAGATGCCGGGGCAGTTTACGCGGCGGGGCGGGATTCTGGACGTGTATTCGCCGGAGGCCGACCGGCCGGTGCGGCTGGAGTTTTTCGGCGACGAGATTGAGTCGATCCGGAAGTTCGATCCGGAGACGCAGCGCTCGGCGGCTCCGCTGGAGGAGGCGCTGCTGCTGCCGGTGGCGGAGATTCCGGTGACAGAGCGGCTGCTGGCGGCGGTTCATGCGCGGCTGAGCGGGGCTCGGGTGGAGTCCGCGGACGATGCGGAGATGGTGGCCGAGGCGGTTGCGGCGGGCGGCGTGAGCGTGTTTCCGGGATGGGAATTTTTTGCCGGAGTGGCCGGTGCGAGCGGGACGCTGCTGGATCTGTTTCCGAAATCGACGCTGTTTGTGGAAGAGCCGGCGATGGTGCGCAACCAGATCGACCGCTGGTGGACGAAGGTGGAGCAGCGGCACGACCGGTCGAGCATTGGGTCGCTGATTACGCCGGAGGACCTTTACGTGCGGCCGGAGGAGGTGCAGACGCGGCTGCAGTCGCATCCGGGGCTGGACATCGATCAACTGGGCGCGGTGGACGTGCTGGAGGACGATGCCACGCTGGGGGAGATCGAGTTTACGTCGCGTCCCACGCTGCGCTTTCATGGGTCAATTCCGGCGCTGGTGGAGCAGATTCGCACGTTGATGGAGCAGGAAGTGCGGACGCTGCTGGTGGCTCCGAACCAGGGCGAGGTGGAGCGCCTGGCGGGTGTGCTGCGCGAGTACGAGCTGCCATACCGGCTGGGGAGCCGCATCCAGCACGCGGGCAGCGAGAACGTTTACGACGAGTCCAGCTATCTGACGGGAGAGACGCGGACGCCGGTGATTTTGCGGACGGCGCTGGCCGCCGGGGTGAGCCTGCCGGATGCGCGGCTGGTGCTGTTTGGGGCGCAGGATTTCTTCGACGAAGCGGATGTGACGGCGAGGCCGGCAGCGAAGAAGAAGTCGAAGACGGCTGCATTTGTTTCGGACTTCCGCGATCTGGCGGTGGGCGACTATGTGGTCCACGTGGAGCACGGGATTGCACGCTACCAGGGCCTGCGGGAGATCGAGCAGGACGGGATCTCGCTGGAGTTCATGATTCTGGAGTTCGCCGAGGAGGCGCGGCTGTATGTGCCGCTGACGCGGCTGGACCTGATCCAGAAGTACCGGTCGACGGAGGCGGGGCCGGCTCCGGTGCTGAACCGGCTGGGCTCGCAGCAGTGGGCGAAGACCAAGGCGCGGGTGAAGAAGGCCATGCAGGACATGGCCGACGAGCTGCTGAAGCTGTACGCACAGCGGAAGGCGGCGCACGGGCACGCTTTTTCTCCGGACAACGAGTTTCAGCGGGAGTTCGAGGACGCCTTCGACTACAACGAGACGGATGATCAGCTGTCGGCGATCGCGGACATCAAGCGGGACATGGAGTCGGAGCTGCCGATGGATCGGCTGCTGTGCGGCGACGTGGGCTACGGGAAGACGGAAGTGGCGATGCGGGCGGCGTTCAAGGCGGTGCAGGATGGGCGGCAGGTGGCGGTCCTGACGCCGACAACGGTGCTGAGCTTCCAGCACTACGAGACGTTTAAGAACCGCTTCCGGCAGTTCCCTATCAACATCGAGATGATTTCTCGTTTCCGCACGGCAAAGGAGCAGAAAGCGATTCTGGAGCAGGTGGAGACGGGCAAGGTGGACATCCTGATCGGGACGCACCGGCTGCTGTCGAAGGACATCCAGTTCCAGAACCTGGGGCTGCTGGTGGTGGACGAGGAGCAGCGCTTCGGGGTGCGGCACAAGGAGCGGTTGAAGCAGATGCGGCGGGAGATCGACGTGCTGGCGATGTCGGCGACGCCGATTCCGCGAACGCTGCACATGTCGCTGGTGGGTCTGCGCGATATGAGCGTGATCGAGACGCCGCCGCGGGACCGCATGGCAATCCAGACGGTGGTGGCGACGTTTG
>JAJZJJ010000255.1 GCA_021810175.1 Acidobacteriota bacterium
AGTGGTGCTGAACTGCACCGTGGTCGATTCCAAAGGGCAGATCGTCAACGGGCTGACCAAAAACAACTTCAAGGTCTGGGAAGATAATGTCCCGCAGAAAATCATCGCCTTCCAGCATTCGGATTTGCCGGTCTCGATGGGGATTCTCATCGACAATTCCGGCTCGATGCGCGACAAGCGGTCGGCGGTGAACGAAGCCGCTCTGGACCTGGTGCGTGCCTCGAATCCGGACGATGAGGCGTTTGTGGTGAATTTTTCCGATGAGGCGTATCTGGACCAGGATTTTACCTCAAGCATTGCCCAGCTACAGCAGGGTCTCTCGCACATCTCGGCACGAGGCGGCACCGCGCTGTACGACGCCGTGGTGGCTTCGGCGGACCATCTGGCGAAACACGCGCATCACCCGAAGCAGGTGCTGCTGATCGTGACCGATGGAGAAGACAATGCCTCCTCCCTGGACCTGGAGCAGACGATCCGGCGAGTGCAGGACCTGCAGGGCCCGGAAATCTATTCGATCGGGCTGCTGTTCGGCAATGACGCCGGACGGGCGGAATCGCGGAGAGCCAGGAAGGCTCTGGAACTCCTCTCCGATGAGACGGGCGGCATCGCATTCTTCCCGCATTCGCTCGCGGGTGTGGACCAGATCGCAGCCGAAGTGGCTCGCGACATCCGCAACCAGTACACCATCGGCTACCACTCCACCAAACCGCCCCGGCTGGGCGGCTACCGGGTGGTGAAGGTCGAGGCCAGAGGGCCGCATCACCAGAAGCTCTTCGTGCGGACCAAGCCGGGCTATTATCCAAAGCCGTTCGGGACGGCCGCCGCCAAGCAGGATGTAGCGGAGAACCCGACGACCCACTAACGCCTGCCCCTCGCACCGGCCTGAGTGGGCTGCACCTGCGGCCCGCCCGGGCAAACACCGCTTCCGGACTGATAAACTGAAGAACCATAGCGTGATGCGGGCGCGCGGCATTTCTGCGCCCCAGGACGCACGATGGCGCTGTTGCGGCGGCGTCACTCCTCATCCGCAACCCAGTCAACCACGATCAAGGAAGCTCAGGCACAAACTCATGACAGACCGGAAACACGGATTCTCCACCCGCGCCATTCACGAAGGACAGGAACCGGAGCCACGCACAGGAGCGGTGAACGTACCGCTGTATCTCTCGTCCACGTTCCAGCTGGTTGGCATCGACAGGCACCGCGGCTGGGAGTATTCCCGGGTATCGAACCCGACACGCGACGCGCTGGAGACGAGCCTGGCCTCGCTCGAAGGCGGCCGGAGCGCGCACGTCTTTGCCAGCGGCATGGCGGCGATTTCCGCGATGGTCACGATGCTGAAAGCCGGGGATCACGTGATCTGCGGAGACAATGTCTACGGCGGAACCATGCGGCTCTTCCGCCAGGTGACCGCGAACTACGGCATTGAGTTCACTTTCCTGGACAAGTTCGACGCCGAGCACGTGGGCCAGGCCATCCGTCCCACGACGAAACTGGTGCACATCGAGACCCCGACGAACCCGCTGATGATCCTCACGGATATTCGCGCGGTGGCGGATGTCTGCCACGAGCACGGCATCGACGTGAGCGCTGACAACACTTTCATGTCGCCCTATTTCCAGAACCCCATCGCCCTGGGGGCGGACATCGTGATGCACTCGACGACCAAATTCCTCAACGGCCACAGCGACGGGCTGGGCGGCGTGCTGGTGGGAACGCGGCCCGAGCACACGGAGACCCTGCAATTCGTGCAGAAATGTACTGGCGGGATTCTGTCGCCGTTTGAGAGCTGGCTGATCCTCCGTGGCGTGAAGACGCTCGGTGTGCGGATGCGGCAGCACGACGCCAACGGGCGCGCCGTGGCCGCCTACCTGGCGAAGCATCCAAAGGTGAGCTACGTTCACTATCCGGGGCTCGAGACGCATCCCCAGCACGAACTGGCGAAGAAACAGATGTCGGGATTCGGGTCGATGATGTCGTTCGACGTGGGATCGCGGGAGAACGCCGAAAAGCTGCTGGGAGCGGTGCGGCTGTGCATGAACGGCGAATCGCTGGGCGGCGTGGAGACCCTGATCTCGCATTCGGCAACCACCACCCACGCCTCGATGGACCGCGCGGAGCGGGAACGGATCGGCATCACCGAAGGCCTGATTCGAATCTCCGTCGGCATCGAGGACATCGAAGACATTCTGGAGGATCTGGAGCAGGCGTTGAAGCAGATCTGACCCAGCCGGACGCTTTTGTACGGCAGGCGGCGCTTTTGCTAACCTGGAGTGTGCCCATGACGAATCCGCCGCTCCTGAGTCCGAGGAACGCGTCGGCAGCGGCCGGGTACCCGGCGGCGAGGCAGCACGACATGACCGCAGCAGCGGCAAAGGCGACAGATTCGCAATGAAACCAGACATGCACGTTCAGTTTGCCGGGATTGAGCTGGTCAACCCGGTGATTGCCGCCAGCGGCACCTTCGGCTACGGCATCGAGTTCGAGGAGATTGTCGACTTCCGCCGTATCGGCGGCCTGGTGACCAAGGGGCTTTCGCGCGAGCCGATGCCCGGCAATAAAGCTCCCCGCCTCATCGAGACCTCGGCGGGAATGATCAACGCCATCGGCCTCCAGAACATCGGCGTGGACCGTTTTGTCGCGGAAAAGCTGCCGCGGATGAAGCACTATCCGACCTGCGCGGTGATCGCCAACGTCTTCGGATACCAGATCGAGGACTACCTGGCGGTGATCGACCGGCTGAACGAAGCGGAAGGGATTCGGGCCTACGAACTGAATGCCTCCTGCCCGAACACGCGGCACGGTGGCATCAGTTTCGGATCGGATTCGCGGCTCCTGTACGATCTGGTGTCGCGTGCAAAGAATCGTTCCGTCCGGCCTTTGATGGTGAAACTCTCGCCCAACGTCACGTCGATCGGCGCCATGGCGCGCACAGCGCAGGACGCCGGCGCGGACGCGGTTTCGCTGGTCAACACCTTCGTGTCGCTGGCGATCGATGTGGAGACCCGTCGGCCAAGGCTGAGGAATGTGACCGGCGGGCTTTCGGGTCCGGCGATCAAACCCATTGCCGTGCGGATGGTCTGGGAAGCCGCACAGGCCGTGTCGATTCCGGTGATCGGCATGGGCGGCATTGCGACGCCGGAGGATGCGGTGGAATTTATGCTGGCCGGCGCGGTGGCTGTCCAGGTGGGCACCGCGAACTACGCCGATCCGCGAGCCACGGAACGCATCGCGCACGGCCTGGAGCAGTGGTGCTCGCGGCACCATGTGGCGAAGGTAACGGAGCTGACCGGCGGACTGCGGATTGACGCCCCGCAGCCCACGGGCGCCGAAGAAAATGCGGAGCGCGGGTAACCGGCGAACTGCGAGCGGAATCAGCGATATAAACTGAAAGCTTGCCCGGCCGGATGCGGCAACAGAAGCCCGTGCCAGGAAGACCATCGCATGGGATTTCTCTTCAACTTCATTTTCACGTGGTGGGGCCTGCTGCTGGAGGCCCTGGCGATCATCCATTTCATTCGCCGCCGTCCCGATTCCTGGTGGCTGTTCGTCATCATTTTCCTCGGTCCGCTGGGCGCGGTAATCTACCTTTTGGTCGAAGCGGTTCCGGATACCCGCGACTGGGGTGGGCAATCCTTCCAGGGCATGTCGCGCAGGCGGCGTATCCGCGAACTGCAGGACACGGTGCGGATGAATCGCGCCGTGGGCTATATCGAAGAGCTCGCCGATCTCTACATGGACGAGGGCTGGCTGCGGCAGGCGCGCGCCACCTTCGAGCAGGCCATTGCGGCCGGATCGACCACCATCGACCCGTTTTACAAGCGCGGAGTATGCGCCATCCTGATGGGCGATGCGCAGGCGGCCATTCCGGACCTGGAGAAGACGGTCGAGCACGAAGGCAGCTACGATTTTTATCGCGCAGCCGGTCTGCTGGCCCACGCCTACGCGCTCACCGGGCAAAAAGAGAAGGCGGAGGCGCTGTTCCGCGAGGCGCTGAAGATTTCGACCCTGTCGGAAACCTACCTGAATTTCGCCGACCTGCTGGCCTCCGAGGGCCGCAATGCCGAGGCGCGCGAGTGGGCGCGCAAGGTTCTGGACAAGGCGCCAGGCATGCCCGGGTATCTGCGGCGGCGAGAGCGGCCCTGGTTTCATCGGGCGCACAAGCTGCTGCGGCGGCTCCCGGCCTAGCGTGAATCTCGGTCTGGCGGCGCGGAATCTATAATCGGTGTATGGCCATTGCATCGGTTCGAAAGGTTGCCGAAGCGGATTTTCCGACGCGCTGGGGGCATTTCCGCATCATGGGATTCGAAGGCCCCGTCGCGCCGGGCACCGAGGCCTGCAAACCCGGGAAGGAAGCCGAAGAGGCGGTCGCGCTCGTCATGGGCGACATCCACAGCGCTCCGCCGCTGGTGCGAATCCACTCCCAGTGCCTGACGGGCGACGTTTTTCATTCCCTGCGCTGCGACTGCCGTCTGCAGCTGGAGATGGCGCTGGCAAAGATTTCCGAAACCGGCAGTGGAATCCTGATCTACGAGCAGCAGGAAGGTCGCGGCATCGGCCTGCTGGGCAAGCTGCGCGCCTACGAACTACAGGATCAGGGGCTGGACACGGTGGAGGCGAACCTGGAGCTGGGCTTTGAGGCGGACTGCCGTGGCTTTGAGCTGCCGGCGGAGATCCTGCGCCTGCTCGGCGTCACTTCGGTGCGGCTGATGACCAACAATCCAGAGAAGGTGGCCGCGCTGGAAACGGCTGGCGTCCATGTGGCGGAGCGGGTTTCCGCGGAAGTTCCGGCAGAGGACACCTTCGAGCAATATCTGCGCGTGAAGCAGGAAAAGATGGGGCACCTGTTTGAGGGCCTGACAGCGACACGGCGCTGATCCCCGGTATACGCTTAATCCGTGCTCAACTCGCAAATCATTCTCGTCACTCTGCTGATCAAACTGGGGGTGGCAGCCGCGGTCGCCGCGGCGCTGGCGCGATCACGCGAGTTCCAGAGCCTGCTGCTGCGCGAGGAGCGCACGCCGGCACAGATGTTGGGACTGCTGGCGTTCATCTGCGTACCGCTGGGACTGGGTGTATGGGTTCGCGTGATCGTGCCCAATTTCTACGCCGCGGACATTTCCTTTGAAACAACGATTCTGCTGGGAATCCTGGTTGGGCCGGGCGCGGCCCTGCTGGGCGCGACCGCCATGGCGCTGCCCGCCATGCTGCACCGGGAGTATCTGGACCTGCCCTTCCTGCTGGCCGTGGCGGCCATCTCGGGAACCTTCGGGCGGTTCGCGGATAAGGAGGAGGTTTGGTCCTTCTCGCCGTTCGTGGACCTGAGCCTTTATCGCTGGATCCGGCGGAATTTGCGCAAGCCCGGCGTGGACCGCCAATTGTTGCTGCTGGGGCTGATTATCGGGATGGAAGCGGTGCGGGAATGGGTACACCACCTGTATCCGCA
>JAJZJJ010000256.1 GCA_021810175.1 Acidobacteriota bacterium
CTCATGAAACAACGCGGGCGCATCTCGTACGTGCGGAGAGGTGGCGGAGCCCGGTTGAACGCACCTGACTCGAAATCAGGCATAGTCGTAAGGCTATCGGGGGTTCGAATCCCTCCCTCTCCGCCAGTCCCCTGAAGAAACAGCCCGGCCGCAAAATCCCCCTCAGCGCAGACTGATTTCGTGCACATTTTTTGTTGTCACAACTTTGTGCTGCACGTAGTTATACGGCGGAACCGTCTGCCCGCGCAGCAGCGTCACTCCCAGCTGAATCAACCGCGGACCATACGTCTCTGCTTCATGAGAAATGGAACCGATGATCGGTCCACCGCCCTTGCGCAGCTCTTCGAGCACCTCCGGAATGCAGTCCTGCCCAACAATCGCCACTGTCTTCTCGCGACCCGCACTTCGCGCACTCTGCAATGCTCCCAATGCGCTCGTGTCCGTCGCCGCAGCGATCAGAATGCGGTCCGTGCGCCCATGCCTCTTAAAGAAATCTGACACCACCTGCGCACTCGTCTGTCGCAGCCCTCTGCCGTCCAGCCGCATGCAGCAGCTTGGATCAAGATCCGGCAGCAGCGACCGCACTCCTTCAAATGCGCCCGTCACGCGGCTTTGCACAAACGTCCCGGCCTCTGCCACGTCCAGGCCGATCACCCAATCCACCTTGCCTCTCCAGTGGCGAATCGCGTGTTGTGCCAGCAGCCGGCCCGCCTCGTATCCAACCTCAAAGTTGTCCACACCAAAATACACCGCGCTCGGGTGCGGAATATCCACCGCAATCAGCGGAATTCCAGCCTTTGAGATGGTGTGCGCAATCACTGGCGCAATGCTCTCTTCAATCTGAAACTCCACCACCAGATCAACGCCCTCAGCGACGAAATCCTTCGCATTCCGCATCGCTGTCTCCGCGTCATACCGATTGTCGCGAATCATCAGTTCCACCCCGGAGGCCGCAGCCGCATCCTTCAAACTGCTCGTCACCGCTTCTGAGAACGGCATCTCCGCGCTCTGCGCCGCAAATCCAAACCGTATCTTCTTCGGCCTTGCCACCAACCGGTACGCACCATCCGAAGTCTGCGCAACATACCCGCGATGCACAAAGGTCTTCAGGATCCGGTAAATGCTCGTCTTTGAAATCCGCGACCGCTGAAAAATTACCTCCAGCGTTAGCGGCTTGTTTTCAGACTCAAGCAACTCGAGAATATCCAGGGCCTTGGAAAGAATCGGAATCAGGTAGAGTCGTTTAATCTGCTGCTGGGCCAATCGTGCACCTCACTGGGCCGGACTCGCAGGCACTTCCCCTATTGAAATGACTGCTGATCGCATTCTACCGAACCGTCCCCTTGCCAGCGCCTCTCATTTGTAACTTTCTGAATACGCAACTACTCAGCGCACGGTGACCAAAAACTGCCCCGTCGCAGAAACGCCTTCCGAACTCCCAATCACCGTCACCGTATAGTTTCCCGGGGTCGTCCCCGCACTGGAGATAAATCGGCCCTGGATCCCGCACCCCAGCAGCCAGATCGAACATGCCGCCACCGCCGTCACATGCAGCGCCCGCTGCATCCCGGACTGTCTCCATCTCTTCCGGTTCGCCGGCCAGATCAGCAGCAGAACCCCAGCCAGCATACTGCCTGCGGCAGGCGCTAGCGGAATTTCCGGCCCGTTGCCGGACGCCAGCCCCGCATTCCCGGTCGTGGTCACCGTCAATATCGCCGTTCCGGCAGAATCTCCCACAATCCTTACCGGGCTTGTCGCCCCAAAGCTCAGCGTCGGCAAGTCGTGCACCAGCCTGGGAGCGCCTGTGATCGCGGCCGTCAGGGTCACAAGCCCCGTGAATCCTCGATAAGGCTGAACCGCAACCCTTACCGTGTTTCCCGTCGCCGCCCCCCGCAAAATCGTAATCGCAGGCGCCGCAATCGAAAAATACGAAGGCTCCGGATAAACAATCACCACGGCCTGCCCCGAACCGCCGCCATAATACCCGGCGCTGGCCGCATCCGGCGTATAGATCGCGGTCAACACATTCGACCCAGTCGCCAGTACTCCGCCCGGCACCGTCAGCGTTGCCTCGCCTCCTGCCTGCAGTGCCGTGCTCACGTTGTAGCCGCCCGCATGCAGCACCACCGTTCCGGTCGGATCCGGCGCCCCAGGCTCGCTGCCGACCTTCACCTTCACCGCAAAGCTCTGCAGCACCGTGACGTTCGTCGCGGCAGGAATCACAGTGACAGCCGGCGATGACGCAGGCGCCGCCCAGGCATACATCGTCGCAAGCGCCGCCCCGTCGCCCGCAACACAACTGCCCTCGGTATGACGATGCGCTGCAGCTGCCACTGCCGGCATATGCTCCGTCCGCGCCTGTGCGCCCCGCAGCGGCGCCATGCCGCAGACTGCTATCGTAATCATCATAGTTACATATCTGAGATGTTTCCCCATACCGGACCGCCGACTGCCTCTGCCTGCTCGCCCAGCAGTTCCTCCATCCCCCACCGTCTCCAAGTCGGCGAGGCGCTACGAATGAGAAATCCCTCATCCGATTGCTGAGCATCGGCTGCTCTCTCCATCGGCAACCACGCACCTAGCCTTTACCGGAATCCGCCCTGGCGGCCACAGCCTATGTCAACCGCCGCGATTTCCCCGCACCCAAACGGCAATCTTTCATCCGCTTTGCATCTGATATAAACAAGTTCCTGCTTCACCCACGGACTCTGAAATGAACTCAGCCTCAATTCTGTGGAAACACGGCGTTACCCAGCTTGCCTCCGGCGCATGGAACTTTCGCGTCTGGGCTCCCTCTCAGCGGACCGTCCATCTGCGCCTGCTCGACCCCCACGAGCGTGTCCTGCCCATGGAGCCTCAATCCCACGGCTACCATCAACTTGTCCTCGAAAACATCGCCCCAGGCGCACGCTACTTCTTTCGTGTCGATGGCCGCGATCTTCCCGATCCTGCTTCGCGCTTCCAGCCCCAGGGCGTGCACGGCCCATCCCAGGTCACCAGCACCGCCTTCCGCTGGCACGACAGCGGATGGCGCGGCCTCCCCATCGACCAATACATCTTCTACGAGCTGCACATCGGCGCTTTCACTCCTGAGGGCGCCTTCGACGCCGTCGTCCCGCACCTTGATTCACTCATCGACACCGGCATCACAGCCATCGAAATCATGCCCGTCGCGGCCTTCCCCGGCAGCCGCAACTGGGGCTATGACGGAGTCTCGCCCTTCGCCGTCCACGCAACCTATGGCGGCCCGGACGGCTTCAAACGCCTCGTCGACGCATGCCATCAGCGCGGCCTCGCCGTCGTGCTCGACGTCGTCTACAACCACCTCGGCCCGGAAGGCAATTACCTGTCTGCCTTCGGCCCGTACTTCAGTGAGAAATACCGAACCCCGTGGGGCTCCGCCGTCAACTTCGACGATGCAGACAGCGACGAAGTCCGCCGCTACTTCCTCGAAAACGCCCTCCGCTGGATTACCGAATTCCACATCGACGCCCTCCGCCTCGACGCCATTCACGCCATCCACGACGAGTCCGCATCCCCATTCCTCGCCGAACTCGCCGACGCCATCCACCACGAGGCCGCCAACCTGAACCGCCACGTCCATCTCATCGCTGAGAGCGACCTCAACGACACCCGTATCCTTCTGCCTCGCAATCGCGGCGGCTTCGCGCACGACACCCAATGGAGCGACGACTTCCATCATTCGCTCTGGACCCTTCTCACCGGGGATCGCAACGGCTATTACCAGGACTTCGGCCACCTGCATCATCTCGCCACCGCCTATCGCGAAGGCTTTGTTTATTCGGGCCGGCACTCCGCCTATCGTCGCCGCCGTCACGGCAACTCATCGCTTGATATTCCCGCCCGGCAGTTCACCGTCTGCATTCAAAATCACGATCAGGTCGGCAATCGCATGCTCGGCGAACGTCTCGCCGCGCTCGCCTCCTTCGAGCAGCTCAAGCTCGCCGCCGCCGCCGTCATCCTCTCGCCATTCCTGCCTCTGCTCTTCATGGGCGAGGAGTACGGCGAAACCGCGCCCTTCCTCTACTTTGTCAGCCACACCGACATCGACCTCATCGAGGCCGTCCGCAGTGGCCGCCAGCGCGAATTCTCCGCCTTCGCATGGCAGGGCACGCCGCCAGATCCGCAGGACGAGGCCACGTTCCTCCACTCCAGGCTCAACCATTCGCTCAAGGCAACCGAACCCCATCGCACGCTGCTTCACTTCTACCGCGAACTTCTGCGGATGCGAAAATCCTCGCCCGCGCTGCGCCATCTCAGCAAAACGCAAATGCAAGTCACCGCCTTCGAAGACTCGCGCGTGCTCTGTCTGCACCGCTGGCACGCCGCGGACGAAGCCCTCATCTTCCTCGCTTTCTCTGAATCGCCCGTCACCCTCCATCCAGATCCCCCGCAAGGCTCGTGGCAAAAATGGCTCGATTCCAGTGACGCCCGCTGGCGCGGCCCCGGCGCGGTACAAACCACATGGCCATCCCTTGGCTCTTCTCTGTCGTTGAATCCCCACTCCGTCGTTCTGTACCGTAAACAAGGGGAGCTCGAGCCATGAGGATTTACTCGCGCATCCGCAGCCAAACTCATCGCGAGTGCGATCACCGCGCAAGAAAGGTCCTCGCATGAATCCCGCAAAGGTCCCTGTTGCCACCTACAGGGTGCAGTTCCACAAAGACTTCCGCTTCCTCGACTGCCGCGATATCGTGCCCTACCTGCACGCGCTTGGCATCGGCGCGCTCTATTCCTCGCCCCACTTCCGCGCATGCCGCGGCAGCGAGCACGGCTACGATGTCGCAAGCCCGCTGCGCGTCAACTCCGAGCTTGGCACCGATGAAGAATTCGACGACCTCTGCATGAAGCTGCGCCACTACGGCCTCGGCCTCATTCTCGATATCGTGCCCAATCACATGGCCGCCAGCCACGAAAATCCCTGGTGGATCGATGTCCTTGAAAACGGCCCATCCTCACCCTACGCGCACTACTTCGACATCGAGTGGCACCCCGCCGTGTCCAAATCCGCTTTCCTGCAGGAAGGGAAAGTGCTGCTCCCGGTCCTCGGCGATCTCTACGGCAATGTCCTCGCACGCGGCGAAATCTCCCTCGACATCGATGAAACCGGCTTCTTCATCCGCTATTACGATCGCAAGCTCCCGCTCGATCCGGCCACTTGGGAACCCATCCTGCAGGCCTCGCTCGACCGCATCCGGCACGATGTCAAAAAGAAGCGCGAAGCAAAAGCCGTCATCGAGCAGGTCCTCAGCCTCGTCCAGTCCATCCCGCCCCGCACCGTCACCGATCCGGAAGAAATCTCGCGCCGGCTCCGTGATGCCTTCACCGCACAGGAGCGCATCTTCCTGCTTTACCGCGACCATCTTGAAGTCCGCATGGTCATCGACTCGGTGTTGCGCCAAATCGGCGA
>JAJZJJ010000257.1 GCA_021810175.1 Acidobacteriota bacterium
ACCACATGCAACGTTGCGGAGTCGATCAGGCCCCTCCCGATCTCGCGACTGGGTTCCGCTCCTTCAACGCGAAGCCGCCCTGACCGATTTCCCGCTGATCTCCGCCGCCCGCGCTTCCGCGTACGCAGCAGCCCCCATCAGCGCGCATCGGCTCTCCAGAATCACATGCACCGGCGTCTGCACCAGCAGGTCGCTCAGCCGTCCCTTGTCCGCAAACGCCTGCATGAACGCGCCCGAGCGCATCGTCTTCAGAATCTTCGGCGCAATCCCGCCGCCCAGATACATCCCGCCCGTCGCCAGCACCTTCAGCACCATGTTGCCCGCCTCGGCCCCAAACGCCGCCGCGAACATCTCCAGCGCCTTCGTGCAAAGCTCGTTCGTGCCCTGCTCGCCCACTTCGCCGATCACCGCGTTGGGATCCTCGGCCTTCATCCGCTCCGCCAGCCACGCCGGCTCTTCCATCCCTTTGCCGTCGCGCAGAAACCCGTAGATGTTGCTCAGTCCCTGCCCGGACACCACCCGCTCGAAGCTCACTCGCCCGCCCAGCTTCTTCATCAGATACTGCAGCAGTTCCACTTCTTCCGGCGTTCGCGCCGCGAAATCGCAGTGCCCGCCCTCTGATGCCATGGGCACATGCGTCTTGCCGTCCCACACCAGCACGCCTTCGCCCAGTCCGGTTCCCGGCGACACCAGCGCCCGGTTCCCCACCGCCGCCGGATCGCCCGCATTCAGCGTCGAAATCTGCTCCGGCTTCAGTTCCGGAATCCCGTACCCGTTCGCCTCCAGATCGTTGATCAGGAACAGATGCACAATGTTCAGATCCGCGGAAAGCTCCCGGCTGTCCAGCACCCACGGCAGATTCGTCAGCCGCAGCCGCCCGCCCTTCACCGGACCCGGCACCCCGAAGCACGCCGCTTCGATTTCCGGCCTCCCGCTCTCGCTCAGAAAACGCCGAACCACCTCTTCCAGTCCCTTGAATTCGTGCGCCGGAAATCGCTCGTCCCGAACGTGAACCAGTTGTCCGTGCTCAAACCCATACAGTGCAAGGTGAACTTTGGTGCCGCCCACGTCCCCGGCCAGAATCATCGTGCAATCTCCAGTGTCCCTGTGCTGACTTCCTTGCTTTCTTCCTTCGCCGCCGGCAGCTTCGCCGCGGCCGGCCCGTCCAGCAGAAACGCCAGCCGCCCATTGCTCGGCTGGATCAGCTGCGACGGCAGCGTCTCCGGATCGTACGGCCCCGTCAGCACCCGCCCCAGCGGTTCCGCCTTGTCGGCTCCCTCGATCATAAAGAACACATCCTGCGCCGCATTAATCACCGGCCACGTCAGCGTGATGCGATGGCTCAGCTTCGGCTGCTGCGGCACGTGGTTCGCCACCGCAATCCGCCCCAGCTCGTGCAGCGCCTGCGTTTGCGGAAACAGCGATGCCGTATGCCCGTCGTCGCCCATGCCCAGCTGCAGCACGTCGAACACCGGCCCCTCCGCGCCTTCCAGCCGAAAGTGCCCGCGAATCGCCGACTCGTACCGCGCCGCCGCCTCTTCCGGATCCAGCTCGCCCTCGATCCGGATCACGTGATCGGCCGGTAGCGGAACCTTGTCCAGCAGCAGCCTCTTCGCCGCGCCGTAGTTGCTCTCCTCGCTCGATGGCGGCACACACCGGTCGTCCACCCAGAACACCCACAGCCGCTCCCACGGAATCTGCGTCCGGTACGGCTCCGTCGCCATCAGGGCAAACACCGGCTTCGGGCTGCCCCCGCCCGATATTGCGATCCTCGCCACTCCCCGCGCCGCCACCGCCGCGCGGATGCCGCTCGCAAAGCGCTCCGCGGTCGCCCGCACCAGCGCCTCATCGTCCCTGTAAACGCGATACTCCACCTGCGTCTTCTTTGCCATCGTCCCGTCCCGGCGCTGCGCGCCCTGCCAATCCTACAGCTTATGCCACCGGTAGCCGTCGCGCGCCACCAGCTCGTCGCCGCAGTGCGGCCCCCACGATCCCGCCTCGTAATTGGAGAACGTCTGCGGATACTTGTTCGCCCAGGCTTCCAGCACCGGCGTAAACAGCCCCCACGTCGCCTCCACCCCGTCGCGATGCGCGAACAGCGTCGCATCTCCCAGCATCGCATCCAGCAGCAACCGCTCGTATCCGTTCGCCGACGACGCCCCGAACGCCTGCGCGTAGCTGAAGTTCATCACCACCGGACACACCGACATCTGCGGCCCCGGCACCTTGGCCCCAAAACGCAGCGAGATTCCCTCGTCCGGCTGAATCCGCATCGTGATAATGTTCGGCTCGATATCCGAACATGGCCCGTGCATGTGCTCGCTGAACAGCATCGTCGGCGCCTGCCGGAACTGGATCGTAATCTCCGTCACCCGCTTCGCCAGCCGCTTGCCCGCCCGCAGATAGAACGGAACCCCCGCCCACCTCCAGTTGTCGATCTCCAGCCGCACTGCCGCATACGTCTCCGTCTGCGACTTCGGATCGACCCGGTCCTCTTCGCGGTAGCCCTTCACCCGCTCGCCGTTCACCGTGCCCGGCCCGTATTGCCCGCGCACGCAGTCGAAGATGTTCAGCGGCTTGATCGACTTCCACACCTTCAGCTTTTCCTGCCGCACCGCCTCCGCCGCAAAGCTCGCCGGCGGCTCCATCGCAATAAACGACAGCAGCTCCATCATGTGGTTCTGCATCACGTCCCGCAGCGCTCCGGCCTTCTCGTAGAACGGCCCCCGCCCCTCGATCCCGATGCTCTCCGCCGCCGTGATCTGTACGTGCTCAACATAGTTACGATTCCACACCGGCTCGAAAATCCCGTTGCCGAACCGGAACACCAGCACGTTCTGCACCGTCTCCTTGCCCAGATAATGGTCGATGCGGAAGATCTGCCCTTCGTCGAACACCGTGTTCACGTCGTCGTTCAGCTCCCGCGCGCTCTCCACATCGTGCCCGAACGGCTTCTCGATCACCACCCGCACCGTGCCCGTCTCCGGCTTCGCCATCCCGTGCGCGCCCAGGCGGTGCACAATGTCGGCGAAATACTCCGGAGCCGTCGCCAGATAGAACAGCCGGTTCCCGCGCGTGCCCGCCTCCCGGTCGTATCCTTCCAGCATCTCCTTCAGCCGCGCGTAGCCCTCGCTGTCGTCGAAGTTCATCGCGTGGTAGCTCACCTTGCCGATAAACTCGTCCAGCTTCTCTTCCCCGTCCTGCACCCCGCCGAACTCGACGATGCCCTGCCGCATGTCCTCGGCGAACGTATTCCCCAGATCGCGCCGCGCCACCCCTACAATCCGTATCTGCTGCGGCAGCAGTCCCGCCTGCTCCAGATGGAACAGCGCCGGCAGCAGCTTGCGCTTGGTCAGGTCGCCCGACGCCCCAAAGATCACTACCACTCCCGGCTCCGGTATCCGTTCCTTTGCCTGGGCGGCCGCCTGCTGCACATCCTCAGGCGATATTCTCAGTTCCGTCGTTGCCATACTTCTTCCTTTCAGAAGTCGCCTCGCCCGAGGCTCCTTCTGTTTGGGTCCTGTCCGCGCACCGCTGCCGGCGCCTTTTACGGCTATGCCTTCGGCTCGGTCTTCACCGCGTGCCCGCCGAACTGGTTCCGCATGATCGCCAGCATCCGGTCGGAGAAATTGTTCTCCTCACGGCTGCGAATCCTCCGCAGCAGCGACTCCGTGATCACCGGCGCCGCCACATTCAGATTGATCGCCTCGAACACCGTCCACCGGCCCTCGCCCGAATCCGCCACGTACGCTTCCAGCCCGTCCAGCTGCGGATTCTTATGCAGCGCGTCCGCCGTCAGGTCCAGCAGCCACGACCGCACCACGCTGCCGAACCGCCAGATCTCCGCACACTGCGCCAGATCCAGATTCAGCTCCTTCTTCTCCTTCATGATCGCGAAACCCTCGGCGTAGGCCTGCATCAGTCCATACTCGATGCCGTTGTGGACCATCTTCACAAAGTGCCCCGCACCCGCCGGTCCCACGCGCCCCCAGCCCTTGTCCTTGCCCGGAGCCAGCGTCTCGAAGATCGGGCTCAGCCGCTTCACCACTTCCTCGTCGCCGCCCACCATCATGCTGTAGCCCTCTTTCAGGCCCCACACGCCGCCCGACGTGCCCACATCCACGAAGTTGAAACCCTCCGCCGTCAGCGCCTTGTAGCGCCGCTGGCTGTCCTGGTAGTTCGAGTTGCCGCCGTCGATGAACACATCGCCCTTCTGCATCAGCGGCTTCAGCTTCGCAATCGTCTCGTCCACCGGATCGCCTGCCGGAACCATGATCCAGATTGCCCGCGGCGCCGCCAGATTCTTCACCAGATCCGCCAGCGTCGAGACGCCCACCGAACCCGCGTCCGTCAGCCGCTTCACCGCTTCCGCGCTGAAGTCGAAACCGACCACCTTGTGGCCGCCCTCGCGCAGCCGCTCCGCCATGTTGCCGCCCATCTTGCCCAGTCCGATGATTCCCAGTTCCATTGCTTCTCTCCTCGAACGAAATCTGTGAATGCTGCCCTGTCCGAAAACGGAAGACCCGCGCTCAGCGCGAAATCTCTTCCGCCAGCGAAATACCCAGCCGCGCCAGCTCTTCTGTCAGCCGGGCCGCCCCTTCGTACACGATGCCGTGAATCCCCAGCGATGCCGCCGCCGCCACATTCTCCGCGCGGTCGTCGATAAACACCGTCTCCTCCGGATCGCGCTGCAGAACGTCCAGCGCTATTTGATAGATCTTTCTGTCCGGCTTTCGTAACCCCAGATAACACGAGCTGAAGAACGCGTCGAAATCCTCCAGCAGATCGAACTTCGACAGCCGGTACTCGTTCAGTGCCCGCGACTCATTGTTCACCGTGGCCAGTACATATTCCTCGGATGCCGAAATCTGCCGAAGGATTCCGAGCGCGCTGTCTTCCAGCACCCGCGACTCTCCCTGGATCGCCTCCAGAAATTCCGCCTGGCTGAATCCCCGCGGCTCGTAAAAGACCGTGTGCCGCAGATACTCATCCGCCGACACCGAGTCCGTCTCCCATGCCTGGTCGACCTCCGCGTGGCGTCGCTCGAACTCCGCCGCCTCCCGCTCGCCCATGCCCAGCCGCGCCAGCACCGCTTCCCGCTGCCGTCGGTCCCAGCCGTTGGTGAGCAGCACGCCGCCCACATCCCACAGGATGGTGCTGATGACTTCCATCGCGTCTCCGGAATTGCCGAATTTTTGAACCGTGTTGCTGAGCCTGGGGGAGCCCTTCCGCGCCGATTCTACGGCTTCGCGGCTTCCTGCATGTTGCGTGCTTCGATAGCCTTCACTTTATTCAGCCGCCGCGTGTACCGCTCCACCTGCGACTGGAACTGCGCATTCAGAAATCCATCCACCAGATCGAACGCCAGCGCCGGCCCGATAATCCGCGCCCCCATCACCAGCACGTTCATGTCGTCGTGCT
>JAJZJJ010000258.1 GCA_021810175.1 Acidobacteriota bacterium
ACATCCAGCAGGTCGCCGCCGACAAGGCCGCCCTCGAAAGCGCAAAGGCCACTGTTGAAACCGCGCAACTCAATCTCGGCTTCACAAAAGTCCGTTCCCTTATCAACGGCATCGCCGGCCTCGCCCAGATTCAGGTCGGCAACCTGGTAAGCCCAACCTCGATTCTCACCACCGTCTCGCAGGTCAATCCAATCAAGGTATACTTCGCCATCAGCGAGCAGGAATACCTCGAGCTCTCGCAACTCGCCCGAGCGGGAGGCAAGAGCGATCTTCTCAATAGCGGCAGCACCGTTCCCCTCCAGCTGACGCTCGCCAACGGCCAGGTCTATCCCTATAAAGGCCGTATCGTCTTTGTCGATCGTGCCGTCGATCCCCAGACGGGCACCATCCGCATAGCCGGCAGCTTTCCCAACCCCGATCGCCTGCTAAGACCCGGGCAGTTCGGCAATGTCAAGGCGGAAACACGAGTCCTTCAGAATGCCATGGTCGTCCCGCAGCAAGCTCTGAATGAATTACAGGGCAGCTATCAGGTTGCCGTGGTTGGCCCGGACAATAAGATTCATATCCAACCCGTACAACTTGGGCCCGAATTCGGAAACATGCAGGTCATCGACAGCGGTCTGAAGCCGGGGGATGAGATTGCCATTCAGGCAGTCGGAAAGCTGCGCGACGGCATGCCAGTCCAGCCCCATCTGGTTTCCTCCGCTCCGCCCGATACTGGGCAGACGCAGACTTCGGAAGGCAACTAGACTATGTCCAATTTCTTCATCCGACGGCCTATTGTGGCCATGGTGATCTCCATTCTCATGGTCATCATGGGCACCGTGACCCTGTTCAATCTTCCGACGGCCCAATATCCGGACATTATTCCTCCGGAGATCCAGATTCGCGCCACCTATCCCGGCGCCGACGCCAACACCCTGGCCCAGTCCGTGGCCACGCCGATCGAAGAGCAGATGAACGGCGTCGACAACATGAGCTACATGTACTCCACCAGTGCCAGCAACGGCACCATGATGCTCACCGTGGACTTCGGCATCAAAACCGATCCTAATATCGATCAGGTTCTCGCTCAGTTGCGCGTCGACCAGGCTCAACCGCAGCTCCCGGCTGAGGTAAACACCGCGGGTGTCACCGTGCAGAAGTCCCTGCACGCACCCATGATGCTCATTGCGCTCGATTCCCCGCATGACAGTTACAACGGCACCTTCCTCGCCAACTACGCCTACATCAACCTCGTTGACCAGATCTCACGCGTCAAGGGCGTCTCTCATGTTCAGGTCTTCGGCGCCGGCGAATACGCCATGCGCATCTGGGTGAACCCGGACAAGCTTGCCACGCTCGGTATCACGGTCCCGCAGGTCATCGCGGCAATTCGCATTCAAAACGCCGTCAACCCGGCCGGTCAGATCGGCAGCGAGCCCGTGCCCCCGGGCCAGCAGTTCACCTATACTGTCCGCACCCAGGGCCGACTCACCACTCCCGAGCAGTTCGGCAACATCATTCTGCGCGCCAACCCTGACGGTTCCACCGTTCGCCTCAAGGATGTCGCAAAGATCACGCTCGGCTCTCAGTTCTACAACCTCATCGGTCGCTACAACGGCAGGCCGGCTGCTGTGCTCGCCATTTATCAGCTCCCCGGCACCAACGCCGTGGAGACCGCAGCCCGCGTCCGTACTGAAATAGCCCAACTGGCCAGAAACTTCCCGTCGGACATGACCTACAACGTCAGTCTCGACACCACCGAAGCCGTCACCGCCGGCATGCACGAAATTCTCTACACCCTGCTGGAAGCCCTCGGTCTCGTTGTGCTCGTGGTCTTTGTATTCCTGCAGGGCTGGCGCGCCACGCTCATCCCGCTGCTCGCCATTCCAGTCTCCCTCATCGGAACCTTCGTCATATTCCCGGCTCTTGGCTTCTCCATCAACACGCTGTCTCTCTTCGGCCTGGTACTCGCCATCGGTCTCGTCGTCGACGACGCCATCGTCGTCGTTGAAGCAGTCGAGCACCACATCGAAGAAGGCATGTCTCCCCGCGACGCGGCACGCCGGGCCATGGAGCAGGTCGCCAGCCCGGTCATTGCGGTCGCGCTCATCCTCGCCGCCGTATTCATTCCAACGGCCTTCATTCCCGGCATCACCGGCCGTCTCTATCAACAGTTCGCCGTCACCATCGCCATCTCCGTTATCTTCTCAGCCTTTAACGCGCTCACCCTCAGCCCGGCACTCTGTGCTCTGCTGCTGAGACCCAAAAAGCGTGTCCGCGGCCCCATTGGCGTCTTCTTCCGCGGCTTTGAACGGCTCTTCCGCAGAACAACGGACGGTTACGTCTCCGCCTCGGGCTTCCTCGTCCGCAAGTCTGGTTTCGCTCTGCTCTTTCTGGGCCTTGTCGCGGCTCTGGCCGTCCTCATCGGCGGCAAGATTCCAAGGTCCTTCCTTCCTACAGAAGACCAGGGTTACGCCATGATCGCGCTGCAGTTGCCACAGGGCTCATCCCTCCAGCGCACCAGCGCTGCAGCACGCGAGGTCGAACAGGCCGTCCGCAAAATTCCTGGTGTCCAGGGAGTCACCTCGGTCATCGGCTTCAACCTCCTCACCGTCACCCAGACTACCTACAACTCGTTCTTCTTCGTCACCCTCAAGCCGTGGAGCCAGCGAACCGCGCCTGACGAACAATTCCCCGTCATCCAGCGCAATCTCTCACGCGCCCTTGCCGGCATCAAAGACGGCCTTGCATTCTCCTTTGCGCCGCCGGCTATTCCCGGCGTGGGCACCTCCGGTGGCGTCACCATGGTGCTGGAAGATCGCTCCGGCAGCGACAACCCGGCCTTCCTTACGCAGAACCTCTACAAATTCCTTGGTGCACTCCAAAAACGCCCCGAGATCCAGGTGGCCCTGCCGTCTTACCTGCCTTCTGTTCCGCAGCTTTACGTCAAAGTCGACCGGGCCAAGGCGCTGCAGCAGCAGGTCAGCCTCAGCGACGTTTACGAGACCATGCAGACCTTCATGGGCGGCTACCTCGTCAACTACTTCAACCGCTTCGGCCGCCAGTGGCAAACCTATGTCGAAGCCGAGGGTCCTTACCGCACGAAGATTTCCGATATTGGCGACTTTTACGTCCGGAGCGCCAATGGCGGCCAGGTTCCACTGAGCGCGGTGACCGACGTCAAACGCATCACCGGGCCTGAGTTTGACCTACGCTTCAACGAATACCCTGCGGCCCAACTCAACATCACCGGAGCTCCCGGCTATAGTTCCGGTCAAGTCATGAACGCCATCCAGCAGGTCTTCCACCAGACCATGCCACCCGGCATCGGCTATGGCTACGAGGGCATGTCCTACCAGGAGGAGCAGGCCGCCAAAGGCATCTCACCCGCAGCCATCTTCAGCCTGTCCCTGCTGGTCGTATTCCTCATCCTCGCCGCCCAGTATGAGAGCTGGACCCTGCCCTTCAGCGTGCTCCTCAGCACTCCCGTCGCCGTCCTCGGTGCATTCCTCGCGCTTCGCATCCGCGGGCTTGAGAACGACGTCTTCGCTCAGATCGGGCTCGTCATGCTCATCGGCCTCTCGGCCAAGAACGCCATCCTCATCGTCCAGTTCGCCCGCGCCGAGTTCATGCGCGGCGAAAGCATCTTCGATGCCGCCATGGGTGCGGCCCGGCTGCGCTTCCGGCCGATCATCATGACCGCCTTCGCCTTCATCCTCGGCGTGCTCCCGCTGTGGTTCTCCCATGGAGCCGGTGCGGAGGCGCGGCGCATTCTGGGCACGGTGGTGGTCGGCGGCATGCTTGCCGCGACCTGTATCGCCATATTCCTCGTCCCGGTCACCTTTGCCAGTGTGGAGTGGCTGATGCATCGCTTCCGAAAAGAAGGCCCTCACCACTTGACCGAGTCGCATCTGCCGGAACACGTCCGCAGCGAGGAGGTGGATTAATCATGAGCGTACGCAAACCAGCTCTGCTTCTCTCCGGCCTTGCGCTGCTTGCGCTTGCGGGCTGCACTCCCGGACCGGTCTACAAGCGTCCGGCCGTCAGCATTCCGCAGTCTTACCGCGCTCCGGCGGGCGTTAACGCAACGCCGCCCACCGCGGCCGCGACAGCCGCTTCGCTCGGGGCGGAACAGTGGGCCAGCGTCTTCCACGATCTCGTCCTGCAGGGGCTTATCCGGAAGGCGCTCCAAAACAACTACGACCTCAAGATAGCGGCCCAGCGCATTCTCGAAGCGCAGGGCCAGCTCGGCATCACCCGCTCACAGGAGTTCCCCACGCTGAGCGGCAACGCCAACTACGACGCCATCGGCCTGCCGAGCAGCATTTCCAAGCTCTTCGGAGGCAATAACAAGCAGGCTTCCCGCAGAACCAGCTATTTCGGCGGAGTCTCGCTGGCAACGGCGTGGAATCTCGACTTCTGGGGGTATTACCGGCAGCAGACGGTCGCGGCGCGCGATCAACTGCTGGCGACGGAGTGGGCGCGGCGGCTCACTGTCGATACCGTGATCGAAGACGTGGCAACGGCTTACTTCCAGCTCCGCACGCTGGATGCCGAGCTGGCGATCACGCGGCAGACGGTCGCGGCGCGGCAGCAGTCGCTCCATCTCACCGAGGTGCTCGAGCGCGGCGGCTCAGGGACGCTTGAAGACGTGCGTCAGGCCCAGGAGTCGCTCTACCAGGCCGAGGCCCAGATTCCTGACCTGGAGCGCCAGATTTCGCAGGAAGAGAATGCGATCAGCATTCTGCTGGGGCGGAATCCGGGGCCGATCGCGCGTGGGAGCCTGAGCGCCATCGACTGGCCGGCGCCGGCGGCGGTGCCTGCGGGTATTCCGTCACAACTGCTTGAGCGGCGGCCTGACGTTGAGGAAGCGGAAGCGATGCTGCGCGCCGACAACGCCAATGTCCGCGTGGCGCGTGCCGCGCTCTTCCCCCAGCTGTCACTTTCGGCGACGGGCGGGACGTCGAGCAACCAGCTGAAGCAGCTCTTCGACGGCAGCAATATTCTCTGGTACACGAGCGGGACGATTGCCCAGTCGATCTTCGAAGGCGGGCGGCTGCGCGCCAACGTCAGATTGACCGAGGCCGAGAAGCAGGCAGCGGTGCTGAGCTACAAGCAGACGATCCAGCAAGCGTTCCGAAACGTCTCCGATTCGCTGATTGCGCTGCATCGGTACCGGCAGTACCGGGTACAAGAGGAAAAGGTGGCGGCGGCAGCCAAGGACGCAACCCGACTGGCCGAGATGCGTTACAAGGCCGGCTATACGAGCTATCTTGAGGTGCTGACGAATGACACGACTTACTACTCGGCCCAGTTGAACCTGGCGATGGCGCGGGAGCAGGAGGCGATTTCGTTCGTTCAGCTCTACAGCGCGCTCGGCGGAGGCTGGCAGTAAAAAACAGTTGCCAGTCCACAGTT
>JAJZJJ010000259.1 GCA_021810175.1 Acidobacteriota bacterium
TGGGCCCCTGCGCGTACAACTCACTGGAAAACTCCGCCAGCGGAACGGCGGGAGTCGCACCGGAAGAAATCGGATCGGCGGCTGTGCTGTACTCAAACAGCAGTGCGTCATTGGTCGCGGAGCCGTGGGCTTCGCGTCCCGCCAGGACAGCGATGTCATTGATAGCTGTACTCATTGGAAAACCTCCCGGCCACACCATGGCTGCCACACCGCGGATCCGTGGCCACTTTCAAATCATAGGAGTTTCGCCGCCGCGCTGGCAAAGTACGTCACAATGAAGTCGGCTCCCGCCCGGCGAATGGAGACGAGCGATTCCATCATGGCCCGCTCGCGGTCCAGCCAGCCGCGCTCAAAAGCCGCCTGCAGCATCGCGTATTCGCCTGAAACCTGATAAGCCCCCAGAGGTACATCGAAGCGGTCGCGCGCCTCGCGAATGATGTCCAGATACGGCAGCGCGGGCTTCATCAGCACCATGTCCGCGCCTTCCATTAAATCGAGTTCGATCTCCCGCATGGCTTCGCGGCGGTTCGCGCCATCCATTTGATAGCTGCGGCGGTCGCCAAATTGCGGAGCGGAATCGGCGGCTTCGCGAAACGGCCCGTAAAAAGCGGACGCGAACTTGGACGCGTAGGAAAGCACAGGAGTATCGTGCAGGTCCGCGTCGTCCAGTGAACTTCGAATGGCGGCCACGCGGCCATCCATCATGTCGCTGGGCGCAACCACGTCTGCCCCGGCGCGCGCCAGCGAAGCCGCCGTGCGGGCAATCAGTTCTACGCTGGAGTCATTCTCAATCTCGTGGCCTTCGCCATCCTTACGGACCATGCCGCAATGTCCATGCGAGGTGTACTCGCACAGGCAGACGTCGGCGATCAGCAGAGCGGAGTCCAAAGCGCGTTCCCGCTTCATCGCTCGCAGCGCCCGCTGCACGATTCCATCCTCGTGCCACGCGCCGCTGCCTGCTTCGTCCTTGCTTTCCGGCAGGCCAAAAAGAAGAAATCCTCCGATGCCGAGCTTTGCCGCCTCGCCTGCATCCCGGATCGCTTCATCGATGGAAAGATTGAAAACGCCGGGCATGGAGGAGATGGGCCGCCGAATCCCTTCACCGGGACAAATAAAGAGGGGCGCAATCAGCGCACCGGGATGCAGGCGAGTCTCGCGCACCAGCGCGCGCATCGGGGCGGACCGCCGCAAACGGCGCATTCTTACAGAAGGAAATTCCATGCTGAGTCTGATTCTACTGCGGGCTATCCGAAGGATGGGATGTGCCAGTAGTGCAGCGCCGGGCCGGATCCTTGCAAGTGGTCGAATGAAGGGTCAGTTTTCGCGTGGGGAGCTAGTTTAGTAAGCTTCTTGACCAAGAATATCGTTGACCTTCCAAAAGCACGCCTCGTATGATCCTTCCCTGTGGCCGCTTACAGCGATGTTGAGATTGATGCTCTGATTTCCTGCCCAAAAGAAATCTGCGAAGCGCCTGCGCGAGCACTTAAGATCGTGGATGCCGACTGGCGAAACAATGCCAAAATGCAGGCCACAGATGGCACAAAGGGAACCTTCTCGATGTTCATGCGGAAGAATGAAGATCTGCCTGAGAATTTCTCCGTTGGACTCAGATACAACGGCAACGACGGCCGGCCCGAGATCACCCTACTGCGCTGCAACGGAAAGCATGGAACGTTCACTGGGGCGGGAGACGCAATTCACCCGCACTGGGATTTTCACATCCATCAAGCGACGGAGGCGGCTCAGGATGCGGGTTTCACCGCTGAAAAGTACGCAACGAAAACAACCGCATTTGCGTCGTATGAACAGGCGGTTCAGTACTTTCTCAAAATTGTAAAATTGACACCGCGGGATGCATCAAGGTTCTTTCCGGACACCACTCAAGCCAATTTGTTCGGGAGCCAATAGCGATATGGACATTCGGGAAATCTTGAGAGCTGAGTTCAATCAGCACATTACCTTCCGGGAACGACGGCTCAATGAGTTCCAGGTAGTGGCCCCTCTGTACCATGAGGATGGGGACATGGTCGATATCTTTCTGGATCTACCGGCGACTCCGGACGGCCGCATTCGGATCAGTGATCATGGGATGACTCTCATGCGCCTCTCGTATTCCTATGAAATCGATACCCCGGCCAAGCGAAAAGTATTCGACAGGATTATTTCGGAGAACGGGGTGCGGGAATCTCAGGGAAGACTCTATCTCGAAACCACCGCCGAGCACATTTATCCTGCGCTACTGCAATTCGCCCAGACCGTCGCCAAAGTCAGTAACATGCACATGTTCAAACGAGAGGTCGTTCAGAGTCTCTTCTATGAGTCGCTGAACGATTTCATCTCCTCTAGTCTCGCGAGCTATAAACCCGGCCCGAATTACCAGCCGCTACCCGATAGAGACGATTTGGAGGTCGATTGGCGGTTTCCATTGTCCACACGAGATATTTACCTTTATGGAGTAAAAGACGGATCGAAGGCTCGTCTTGTGGGTTTGACATGCCTGGAGTTTCAAAGAAAAAATGTGCCCTTCCGCAGCGTGATCGTCCATGAGGATTTCGAGAACGAGATGAGTAAGAAGGACCAAAGACGAATTACAAATGTCGCGGACAAACAGTTTGCCACGCTCCAGGATTTTATGGCCGATGCCGAACGCTACTTCGCCCGGGAATCTTCCGGCAGGTACCTCCAGTAACTCGCAACTGCTTCACCACCGGCCGAGATCGCTTCCGGTTGAGCGCTGGGTTTTCACGCGCGGATAGAAAACTGGCTCTATCCGCCGTTACCATAGAGTTCGACCATGTTTCCCCAAATCCCCGGTCCGCTGCAGCACACCAGCGCCGAAGCGCTCGAGTTTCCCCGTCTTCGCGAGTTGGTCGCCGGCTACGCCAGCACAGCGGCAGGACGCGCCTGGACTCTGCGGCTGGAACCGTCTGGCGACCAGGCCTGGGCCGCCACCGAGCAGCGGCGCGTTGCGGAGTGCCTCCGGCTCATCCAGGGCGGTCACAGCTTTGATTTCCATGGCCTGGTCGATCCCACCGAATTGCTGGAGCACGCCCGTATCGCCGGTGCGGTGCTCGAGGCCGAGCAAGTTCGCACCCTCGCGGTATTGGTTGGCAGGTTTCGCGCGTTTCAGGAGTGGGCCCGCCCAATTCCAGAAGCAGGCATCTCGCGGACAGGGATCGATTCTCCTGCGAATGCGGCACCGGCGCCCACCCGATCGCTGTTCGAGCTCGCGGCCCCTCTGCTGCAATCGAATTTCGCCGAGCTTTGGAGAGCGATCGATGGGAAATTTGAAGCCGACGGCTCCCTCGCCGATCACGCTTCTCCGGAGTTGGCGCGCATTCGGCGGCAGATGGAGCAAAAGCGGAGATCCATTGAAGACAGCCTGCGCGGTATCCTGCGGCGGCTCGGTGGCGAGGGCTCGCTGCAGCAGGACCTGATCACAATTCGCGGAGAGCGCTTCGTGCTCCCGGTCAAGGCGGAATGGAAACGCCGCGTTCCAGGCGTCATCCATGGGGCAAGTTCCAGCGGGCAAACTTTCTTCATCGAACCGATGGAGACCATCGAAGCCAACAACGACCTGCAGCGACTGCTGGAAGAAGAACAGGAAGAAATCCAGCGCGTGCTCGCGGCGATGACACGCCAGATCGCCAGCCATGCCGGCGTCATCGCCGATTGCGCAGCCGGTTTGACGGAGATCGAATCGTTGTTTGCGCGCGCCCGCTTTGCCAGGGACTACGCCTGCGTTGCACCGGTTCTCCACGCCAGCGGCGCTGCGCGCATCGTTCTCAAGGCCGCGCGGCATCCGTTGCTGGAGCAGCGCCTGCGCGGCGAGGCGAAGGCGTATTCACAGGGCGCCGATTCGCCGGCCATTGTCCCGCTGGATTTGGAAATGACCGCGGCCGCACGGCAGTTGGTCATCAGCGGACCCAATACAGGCGGCAAGACGGTCGTGCTCAAAACTGTCGGCCTGTTTGCGCTGATGTCTCAGAGCGGCATCCCGGTTCCTGCGGAGGCCATCGAGATGCCCGTTTTCGATGCTGTTCTGGCTGACATCGGCGATTCTCAGTCGATCGCGCAGAACCTCTCGACTTTCTCCGCGCATATCGTTCGCCTGAAGGCGATCCTTGCCTCGGCCAGCGCCAGTTCTCTGGTTCTGCTCGACGAACTTGGCTCCGCGACCGACCCCGAAGAAGGTGCCGCGCTGGCGGCTGCCATTGCGGGCCGGTTTGCCGGGCGTGGCTCATGGTCGCTTATTTCCACCCACCACACCTCCATGAAAGTCTACGCGGCGAACACTCCAGGGGTGCGGAACGCCGCCGCCGGATTTGACGAAGAGACGTTCGCGCCAACCTATAAAGTCCGGATCGGGGTTCCAGGAGTGTCGGCGGGCATCCACATCGCGCAACGGCTTGGCCTGGATCCGGCAATTGTCGCCGAGGCACGTGAACGGCTCGGCAAACAGACCGAAGAGATCGGACGATTTCTCGATCGGCTGCACGCCGACCTGCTGGCGGTGAATACAGAACGCTCGGAACTGCAGCGGCAGCAGGCGGAACTCCTGCGCGAACGCCAGAAGCTGGAGCGCGAAGGACTCCAGGAGCAGCAGCGCAAGGTGCAGGCCATGGAAAGTAAGCTCGCCTCGCTGCTCAAAAGCTTCGAATACCAGACGCGCGAGGCGCTGCGCGGGATTGAAGACAAGGCCGCGCAACAGAAGCTCTCCAAACTCGCGGACCGGGGCATGGCGAAATTGCGCCGCGAATTTCGCGAACAGGTGGACGCCACGGTAGTCGCCCACCGGACAGGCGCGGACCGCGGCGACCCCAACGCACAGCCTCACCTGGTGCGGAATGTCGGCGTCGGCGATACGATCCAGCTACGCTCGCTGGGCAAGCCCGCCGTGGTGCAAAGACAACTGGATGCCGACAGCTTTGAGGTGACAGCCGGTGCCTTGAAGATGCGCATTCCCCGCAGTGACATCGCGCAAGTGATTGCGCCCGCGGCGGAGCGGATGCGCAGTGCTGCCCCAGGAGCGGCAAGCCCCGGCAAAGGCATCACTGTCGCCCGCGCGCGCACTAAAACCGCCATCGCAACCGAGCTGAAGGTCATCGGCCGGAATGTGGAAGAAGCCATAGACGAAGTCGAGAAGTTTGTCGACGCGGCATCTCTCGAGGGCTTGCCGCGGGTCCGCGTGGTCCACGGCAGCGGTATGGGCATCCTTCGCCGCGCATTGCGTGAGTATCTGACCAAGCACCCAGGCGTCGCCCGGGTCACGGAGCCTCCTCACAATGAAGGCGGCGCGGGCGCTACGATCGTGGAGCTTCGCCAATAGGCCAAGCTCGCCCGGCATTCAAAAGTTGCAGCGAAACCGCCCGGCAATGCATCCTAAACCATTGATGGTA
>JAJZJJ010000260.1 GCA_021810175.1 Acidobacteriota bacterium
AATTCACTGCGCCTGGCGTGGATTCCTCGCTGTGAACGGATGGATTTTTTCCGCAGCGTGCTGGCAGCGCTGACCAATCGCGTATCCGGTCCGGGCGAGGGCGAACCGGGAGGGCAGATGCGGCCGTACTACGACGACATTGTACGGATGGTCTGCAAACCGATACCAAATTCGAAAAAGCGGTCACGGTTGCTGGTCGAGGCGGATGGTGAGGTGCTGGGGACCAGGCATCTGGAGGTGACGGTGGCCAAGGAGCGGATCTCGCTGGTGTTTCCGGCGAAATAAGGCATTTCGGAACGAGAGTTGCGGGCCGATGCATGCAGCACTGCCGCAGATGTTGTTCTCGTGCGACAATACTGAGTTCTTCGCTCACAAGTCGATGCCAATTCTTCGTTCCGCTTTCATCGCTCTCTCTCGCAACGCTGCCCTTCGCTCGTTTTCTGAACGGTCTTCGATAGGCCGCCGCATGTCGTCACGTTTTGTGGCGGGCATGCAGGTGGAAGACGTGCTGCGCGTAGCGGAAACCATCAACCAGCAAGGCATGGCTGTAACGCTCGACAGCCTTGGCGAAAACGTGAGCACGGCGGATGAGGCCCGGCGGGCGGCGGATATTTATCACCGTCTGCTGGATGAGATTCGCGCACGCGGGCTGAATGCGAATGTAAGCGTGAAACTGACGCAAATGGGGCTGGAGCTGAGCGAGCCGTTGGCGCATGAGATTGCGGCGGGGCTGGTGCAGCATGCGGTCGAGGCGGGCACGTTTGTGCGGATCGACATGGAAGGCTCGGAGCTCACCCAGGTGACGGTGGACATGGTGAGGGAGATTCACGCGCGGCCAGGGCATGCCGAGCACGTGGGTGTGGTGATCCAGGCGTATCTTTTCCGCAGCGCGGAGGATATTGCCCGACTTGTGAAGGACGGCGTGCGCATCCGGCTGTGCAAGGGTGCGTATAAGGAGCCGGCGTCGATTGCGTTTGCCGAGAAGCGCGCCGTGGATGCGAACTACGTGAAGTTGATGCAGACGCTGCTGACGAGCGGGCTGTACCACGGGATTGCGACGCACGACGAGGCGATGATCGTGGCGACGAAGAGACTTGTAGCCGAGCGCGGGATTGACCGCAACAGCTTTGAGTTCCAGATGCTGTACGGGATTCGGCGCGACCTGCAGGCGGAGTTGGTGGCTGATGGCTACCGGATGCGGGTGTACGTCCCGTTCGGGGCGGAGTGGTACCCGTATTTTATGCGGCGGCTCGCCGAGCGGCCGGCGAATGTTCTGTTCCTGGCGAAGAATCTACTGCGAAATTAAGAGTTTTGCGGCGGCGAGGCGAGTAGATGCGCGACTGCATCGTGCAGTTGCTGCGTGATACCGTCCGGCGATGCGCTGGGGTCGAAACGCATGGGTTGGCCGATCCGGACTTCCATGGCTCCAGCATGGAACCAGCGCTTGCGGTGCTGAGTGATTTCTTTGAGTCCGGCGAGAGCGACGGGAAGAACAGCGGCATTGCTTTCCTGCACAAGCAGGCCGATACCGGAACGGAAGTAGGTGAGTTCGCCTTCGGTTCTGTGACCTTCAGGAAAGATGAGCACATGGAAGCCGTGATCGAGTGCGAGGCCGGCGTGATCGAAGCTGCGCCGGAAACCGGCGCTACGGGGTAAAGGAAAGACATTGAGCAGCGCAGTGACGAGCCAATAAGAAAGCGGTCCAGTTACAGATGGAAAATAGAGGTCTTCGCCACGGCGGCGGCGCCAGTCGCGGAGCAGATCGGCCGCCATGGCGATGGCGACGCGGCGACGGAGTGCGGAAGGCAGTCCGTACAGGACAAGCGGAACGTCATAGGTGCTGATGTGATTGGCGATGATGAGCAACGGCTCGGATGCGTCGACGGTTCCTGCACTGCGTATGCGCGGCGCGGCGAAAGCCCAGACGAACGGGCGCAGGACCGCCTCGATGAAGAGAAAGCGAATGGCGCGCACGGGGCGTGACCACGGCCAGCGGGAGTAAACGTCGCGCTGGGGTGGGGGTGACGGTTGTGGCATTGCGGCCGGCGGAACGGTTGGGGCTGTGCCGGGGGCGATAATCGCGACTTCGGCGGAGGGCGTCACCGTATCGGGTGCAATTGGAACACTGGCACCAACTGCAGCACGCAGCTGGCCCAGCGTCTGTGCCTCTTGAATTATTCGGTCGTCGAGAGTCACGCCGAGTTCCTCTTCGAGGCGATCCTGAAGTTGGACGCGGCCGAGACTGTCGAGGCCAAAGTCCTCTTCCAGGCGAGTTGAGTCCGTTATTTTTTCAGGCTGGCGGCCGCTGACGTCGATGAGGAGCGCAATGAGTGGATCCTCGACCGTTTGGCTGATGGCCGGTGCGCTCTCGGGGCGGTTGATCCAGGCGATGAGTGGGCGCAGCTGGACTTTGCCGGTGGCAGTGCGGGGCAGGTCGAGGCCGGGCCAGAGTTTCCAGTAGCGGATACGCTGGTGCTCTGCTAGTTCTGCGTTGGCGGCGACGATGGCGCGCTGGGCATCTTCCTGTGAGCCATGAAATACGAGAATGGCAGCGGGCTCGTTGCCGGAGGCAATGTGGTGCGGGACGACGGCACAGGCGGCGACGCCGGGCTGGCGCTGGAGCACGGATTCGACATCTTCCGGATAGACGTTGAGGCCGGAGGGTGTGACGATCACCTGACTCTTTCGGCCCAGGAAGCGCAGATTACCAGAGGAATCACGCTGGGCGAGGTCGCCGGTGGAGAGCCACTCGGATTCCATGGGATGAAGCGCGCCTTTGCTCCAGGTAGCGCCGGAGATCATGGGGCCACGGACGAGGATTTCACCTTCGTCCGTGAGCCGGACGTCGCGGCCAGGCAAGACCTTGCCGATGGTGCCGCGGCCAATGTTGAAGGGGTGATTGAGAGTAATCAGGGCGGAGGACTCGGTCATGCCATAGCCCTGTACAAGAGCGAGGCCGAGGAGGGTCCAGAAGGTTTCGACTTCAGGGGGCAAGGCGGCGCCACCGCAGACGAAGGCCCAGAATTTGTAACCGAGGAGGGAGTGAATCTTGCGGAAGCGCCACCAGCGTGCCCAGACGCTTGTACCAGCAGCGGCCTTCAGTTGTGATTCCAGCAGGGGAAAATGGTCGAGCAGGTGAGCGCGCAGGAGCTGGAGTACGCGCGGGACGGCGACGAGGAGCGAGACGCGGTCGTCATGGATGGTCTGGATGATGTGCTGCGGCTGGAGGCGGTCGTCGAAGTGGACTTCAGCCCCGAGGAAGGGTGGAATCCAGAGGCCCATGAACTGTCCGAAGACATGGCTGAGCGGCAGGGTGTGCAGAAAGCGCAAGGGATGGACGATGCGTTCGTAGCGAATGTACTTTTGAATCTCGTTTTCGATGGGAGCGAAGCTGGAGAGGATGTTGCGATGGGTGTGGACGATGCCGCGGGGCTCGGCGGTGGTGCCGGAGGTGAAGAGGATCTGGACGGGGGTTTCCGGCTGGACGGAATGGTTGATGTGGCTGCCCTGTGATTCCGGGAGGGCGGTATCGAGTTCGGTGAAGTGGAGGTGGGGGATGGTGGTGTTGCCGAGCGAAGCGAGGAGTTCGGAATCGGCGAGGATGAGTTTGGGTTGGACGTCGGCGAGGACGCGGCGGGCGAAATCGGCTGAGCCTGTGGCATCGAGGGGTACGGCGATGACGCCGCGCTGGATGCAGCCGTGCATGGCGCCGACCCAGAGTGCGCTGTTGGCGCCCCAGAGCACAACACGGTCGCCGAAGTGGATGGAACGGCGCATGAGCTCGAGGGCGAAACGGTCCGCAAGGGTAGCCATTTCGGCGTAGGTGGTGGGATAGCGGCGGACCCCGCGATGCTCGACGATGGCCTTCTCCGGGCCGTGGCGGCGGAAGTCGTCGAGCAGCGAGATGAGCGTTTGCCGCATGCTGAACCTTTCGGCATCCGTGTGGGATGCCTTCGCCTATCTATATATTGTGCAGGAACCGCCTTTCTTTGATGGGATGATGGGTTGGGCGCTGATGGGTTGGGCGCGGGAGCCACGCTTTTCTTGTTTTTCAGGAGGATACATGCGGATTTGTAACGATTTACATTCCCATTCAAGCCAACAGCTGGCTTGAGGAGGCACCCTCAGTTCAAAAAGCTTTTACGACCCCCGTCGTTTTTGTGGGTAAGTGGTTGATTCTATTGGAAGTTATACCCGTTATTGATCGATTAACCCCCGGTGTTTTTGTGGGGATGTTGTTGATTCCATGGGACAGGTTAGGGTTCTAACCTCTCCCTTTGGAGAAAAGCGGTTCACCGCAAAGCACGCAAAGAGCGCAAAGGAAGGCCGCTAAGTTTCTGGGGGTGGTTGGAGGGTCGAAAAAAAGATTCGGAGCCCCCATTGCTTTTGTGGGGATGTTGTTGATTCCATGGGACAGGTTAGGGGTCTAAGGGGATCTTTTTGGAAAATCCTCCGGGTGGGGCGAGATGGAGATGGAAAAAGCGGCCCGCAGGTGGGGCCGCTTTTTGTATGTCCTTACTTTCAGGATAACAATTTTGAGCTTAATTACCGGCACATTGGGGACTGGCCGTCCATGCAAAGGCGGCTTCGCCGCGATCCCAGGTCTCCTTTGTGGACCGGTTCGACTCGCTCAGGGTCCGCTCAGGGCGGGCTATGGGGCACGCTGCAAGAAGTAGTAATATTTACTACCAGAGGTACTTATGCCGGAGATCCAGAAAATCAGCGTTGCTCTCACTGCCGAACAAGTCAGGGTGCTCAAAAGCGCTGTGGAGACGGGAGAGTATGCCACCACCAGTGAAATTGTGCGGGAGGCTCTGCGGGATTGGCAGTGGAAGCGGGAGATGCGGGATGAGGAGTTGAGCCGGTTGCGGGAGCTTTGGCGGGAAGGCAAGGCCAGCGGAAGCGCCGCGCCGCTTGACCTGGCCGAGACACGCGAGGCGGCGCGGAAGAAGCTGGGGAAGGCGACAGGAAAAATCGCATGAAGCCTGCCGTGCTGTGGACGCCACAGGCGCGCGAGGATTTGCTCGACATTTACGTGACCATTGGGCTGGACAACGCTGCGGCCGCCGAACGGATGTTCACGATTCTGGAGGAGCGGGTGAGCATGCTTGCGCAGTCTCCCCGCATGGGGGTGCGCCGCCCGGAGATTGCGCCTTCGACGCGCATGCTGGTGGAAGGCGTGTATCTGATTCTTTACGAGACGCACCCGGACACCGACGAGGGGCTGGTCGAGGCTGTTGAGATTGTGCGCATTGTTCATGGGCACCGGGATTTGAGCCGGATTGTTTGATATGGCTGCCCGCGAAGTGGTGCGCCTTCGGCGCATTCCCACGTCTCAAAATCCAGATGTGGGGCACCCTCATTCTCTAAACGTTATTAGAGATGGGCCACCCGCCCA
>JAJZJJ010000261.1 GCA_021810175.1 Acidobacteriota bacterium
TTTCGGAGTCATCATCGGAGTGACCTGCATTCTGATGGTGATCTTCCTTGTGCCCGGTATCTTCAGCGGTACGGCATCCAGCTCCACCACCTACGCAAGCATCCGGCATGGCGGCATTCTCGGCCGGTTCCTGCCGGCGCAGGACAGCGTTTCCGTACAGGACGTGCAGGATGTGGCGACGCGCATGATGCAGGGGCAGCAGATTCCCAGCGCGCTGATGCCGATGCTGATGCAGGAGGCGAGCCAGCAGGTGATCCAGCAGCGGATTCTGCTGGACGAGGCTCACAAACTCGGGATCAGGGCTACCAACGCCGATGTGCGGAACTATCTGCATTCCGGAGTGTGGGGCGAGTACCTGTTTCCGGACGGCAAGTTCATCGGCACCCAGGCCTACGCGCAGTTCATCTCGGATAACTTCCACATCTCCACCATGAAGTTCGAGAACGAGGTTCGCGAGCAGATCGTGGCCGACCGGCTGCGCGATCTGGTGACCGCGGGCGCGACGGTCTCCGACAAGGCGGTGCGCGACTACTACCGCAACAAGGCGACAAAGGTGCAGTTCAAGTATGCGGTGCTGAGCACGGACAAGCTGCGCAAAACGATCAATCCGACGGACACGGAGCTGCAGGCGTTCTTCCAGCAGAATGCGGCTCGTTACAAGGATGCCGATCCGGAGACGCGAACGGTAGCTTACGTGGATTTCACCGACAAGGACCTGCCGGGCGGAGCGCCGCAGGTAGCCGATTCGGTGATTCAGCAGTACTACAACCAGAACCAGCAGCAGTACAAGGTGGACGCGGAGGTCAAGGTACGGCACATCCTGATCTCGGTAAACGCCAATGCCACCCCGGCGGCCGTCGCGCAGGCGAAGGCCAAAGCGGAGAAGATTCTGAAGGAAGTGCAGGCCGACCACGGGAAGAATTTCGCGGCGCTGGCGAAGAAGTACTCGGATGACCCGGGCAGCAAGACCCAGGGCGGCGAACTGGGCTGGATCAAGCACGGGGCGACCGTGCCGTCCTTCGACAAGGCGGCCTTTGCGCTGCAGCCGAGCCAGATCTCCGGGCTGGTGCACACGCGGTACGGATTCCATATCATCAAGTGCCAGGCGAAACAGGAAGCGCATATCAAGCCGCTCTCCGAGGTGAAGGACGCGATTGTCGCAATCCTGACAAAGCAGCAGGAACAGCAGGAAGCAGTGGCCTATGCCCGCCAGCTGGCAAACGAAGCGCAGCAGACGAGCCTGGACAAGGTCGCCGCGGCACATCACCTCAAGGTAACGACGGCTAACGGGCTGACGACCAGCTCCACTCTGCCGAATCTGGCCGACAGCTCGAAGCTGATCAGCCAGGCATTTACCACGAAAGAAAATGCGGCCCCGCAGGTGGCGGACACCGGCTCGGGCACCTATGCGGTATTCCAGGTGAAGAGCATTGCGCCGGCCCACACTCCGACCTTCGCGGAGTACAAATCGCATGTGCTGGACGACTATCGGGATCAGCAGGTCACGCAGTTGCTGGCGCGGAAGACCCAGGAGCTGGCCGATCGCGCCCATGCCGAGGACAGCCTGACCAAAGCAGCGAAGGAAGTGGGCGCAACCATCGAGACCAGCGGTCTCGTCGGACGCACCGATCAGGTGCCGGACATCGGGCAGCTCTCGAGCACCGCGCCGTCGCTGTTCGATCTGCAGGTGGGCCAGATCAGCAAAGCCATCAACACGGGCAACACCGGCGTGGTGGCGAAACTGACCGACAAGCAGCTGCCTTCGCAGGCGGAGATCGAGCAGAACTTTGCCTCGACGCGTGAGACGCTACTGAACCAGCGCCGGGACCAGCTTTACGAGGTATTCGTCTCGAACCTGGTGAACCGCTATCAGAAGGCGGGGCGCATTCTGGTAAACCGGAAGATGGCGCAGAATCCGCCGCCGCTCTCCGGCAGCTAGACTGTTTCGTCCTAACAAGCAACGCGGCCCGTGCTGTCAGAATCTGTTCGATGGCGCGGGCTTTCTATTTCGCAACAGGACTGATCGATGCCATTCGAGCGCTCTTCGGGACTCTTGCTGCACATCTCTTCCCTGCCCTCCTATGGAGGGATCGGCGATCTGGGGCCCGCGGCGTATGCCTTCGCCGATTTTCTGGCCGCTTCCAACCAGCGACTGTGGCAGGTGCTTCCGCTGAGCCCGACTGGCTTCGGTAACTCGCCGTATGCGGCGCTGTCGGCATTTGCCGGGAATCCGCTGCTGGTTTCCCTGGAATTCCTGTCGGACTGGGGCTGGATCCTAGGCGAGCGGCTGGCGAACATGCCGGGGCGCTCGGGCGACGTGGACTACGAAGCGGTTTCGGCGCGGAAACTGCCCCTGATCGAAGAGGCGGCACGGAATTTTCTGCGCCAGCATGCGGATGATCAATGGGGTCGCTTTGAACAGTACCGGCGAGAAAATGCCGTCTGGCTGGAGCCGTGGGCGCAGTACACCGTTCTGCGGCGGCTGCAGGGGTACACCGCGTGGACCCAGTGGCCGGACGAACTGAAGCATCGGCGGCCGGAGCCGCTGGAGCGTCTGCGCGCGGAGCACGGCGAGGAACTGGCGGTGGCTGAGGCGATCCAGTTCGCCTTCGATGAGCAGTGGCGCGGCCTGCGGGAATACTGCGCGGCGCGGGGCATTCGCTTTATCGGCGATGTGGCCATTTTTGTGAATTACGACAGCGCCGATGTGTGGACGCATCCCGAGCTGTTCGAGTTGAAAGAAGATCTGTCGCCGATCCGCGTGGCGGGCGTGCCGCCGGATTATTTCTCTGAGACGGGTCAACGCTGGGGAAACCCGCTGTACAAGTGGGCCGCGCTGGAGGCAAACGGCTTTGCATGGTGGGTGGAGCGGATTCGGCGGTCGCAGTTTCTGTACGACCTGATCCGGCTGGATCACTTCCGCGGATTTGAGGCGTTCTGGGCGATTCCGGCGGAAGACGAAACGGCGGTCAACGGGGAATGGGTGAAGGCTCCCGGCGCGGCGCTCTTCCAGCGGCTGAAGGATGCGCTGGGAGATCTGCCCTTTATCGCCGAAGACCTGGGGCTGATCACGAAGGAAGTGGACGCACTGCGGGAGCAGTTCGGACTGCCGGGTATGCGGGTGGTGCAGTTCGGGTTTTCGGACCGCGGCGCGCATCTCCATCTGCCGCATCGTTACGTAACCAACTCGGTGGCGTATACCGGCACGCACGACAACGACACGACCCGGGGCTGGTGGGAGAATGCGGCCTCCGACATGGAGAGAGCGGCGGTACGGGCCTATGTCCAGACCGAAGGAGAGAGCGTGGTATGGCCGCTCATCCGCGCGGTGGCAACATCGGTGGCAGACACATGCCTGGTCCCGGTGCAGGATCTTCTGGAACTCGGCAGCGAAGGGCGGATGAACGTGCCGTCGCGTCCGCAGGGCAACTGGAGCTGGAGATGCCCCGAGGACGCGCTCTCGCCGGAGCTGGCGGCGAAGCTGGCCGCGCTGGCAGCAGTGACGGATCGGGATGGCGTAGCGGCGGAGCTGTAGCCGTCTCTGCCCGCGAAAGCGCAGGATCCTTCGCCGGGCGAGCCTCAGACTCTGGCTACTCGCGAGCGAAAAGAGCGACTGGAAAATCAGCGAAGACGGCGCTGAGGGCAAGGCGGGATTCGGATGTAACCACCAGAGCCTCGCCGGTGAAGACGTTGCGGAAGCGCGTGCCGGACATGGCCGGCAGAAGCAGCTCGGCATCGCCCCACGCATCGTCGAGGGGCAGGCGAACGCGGCCTCCCATCAGCGTCCAGGCAAATCGGGGCACGACAGCGAGGATATCCCGCCCGCGAACGAAGGCGACGACGTGCTCCTGCTGTTTTGTCGCTTCCACAGGTACATACTCACCGCGCCGGAAGATCTCGGGAAGCCGATTGCGCAGTTCCAGCGCACGATGGATGGTCCAGAGTTTGACACGGCCATCGGACAGGGTGTCGAGAATCTCGCGGCAGACGTCCAGGTTGCCCACGGCCGCCGAGCGCCCACGCAACTCGGCGAGAAGGCGGCGGCGCAGTTCGTAATCGACGGGGCGGCGGTTGTCGGGATCGACGAGGCTGAGGTCCCAGAGCTCGGTGCCCTGATAGAAGTCGGGGACGCCGGGTGAGGCAATCTTGAGGACGGTTTGGGCGAGCGAATTAACGGCTCCGAAGAGGCTCAGCGGCTGCAGCAGATCCTGAAGTGTCTGAACAAAGCGCGATTCCCTGCCCTTCCCGTCAGGCATAAGAATCCCGCGGAGAAAGGCATGGACCGCATCGACGTACACAGGGCTGGGAGCAGTCCAGCTCAGGTTGACCTTGGCCTCGCTGAGGGCCTTGGTCATGTACTGCTGCATGCGGTCGAGGAAGGCTTCGCGGTCGGCGAGCGAATCCATGGCCCAGGGCCACGCGCCGGCCAGCGTCTGATAAATGAAGTACTCCTCATTGGAATCGGGAGCGACGCGGCCGTCTTCCAGCGTGCGCTTGTGCTTCGCGTTCATCCGCACCCAACGGCGGACACAGGAAGGCCAGATCCAGGTCATCTCGGAGAGGACATTGAGACGGTTGCGCACATCCTCGCTGCGTTTGGTGTCGTGCGTGGATGTGGCGAGAATCGCGTCCGGGGCGCTGCGGAGACGCTCGGCGTTCGAATGGTGGAAGTCATCGACGGAGATGCCGAAGGCGTCCATAGCGCTGCCGACATCGTTGGAGGAGATGAAGCGGTTGTAGACGTAAAAGGAGGTATCCTCGACGCCTTTGGCCATCACCGGGCCGGTGAGCTGCTGGAATTTGAGCGCGAAATACAGCTCGGCCGAGTCGATCTGGTCGCCGACTTTGCCGTGCAGGAGCAGCGTGTCTTCGAGGAAGTCGAAGACGGAGGCGTCCATCTCGCGGTTGCGCAGTTTGGCGCGGGAGATGGCCTGATGGATGAAGGCGCGGTCGCGATCGGTGAAGCGTCCGCGGCCGTCGATATAGGTGCGATATACAGGAAAGCAGGCGATGGTTTCGCGGATGGCGATTTCCAGCAGATCGTCTGTGAAGTCGCGGGCTCGTCGATTGGCAGTGGCGAGACGGCTGAGCAGATTCGCGAGGACGTAAACCTCGCTGGAGAGCGAGGTGCGCATCACGCTGAGCCGCGACTGGTACATGACAGTTTCCGGATCGGCGGAGAATCCGGTCACGGCGCGGTAGAAGTCCGTGAAGCGGCGCTCGTTCTCCGCACGGATGAAGAGCTGATTGCCGGAGAAGACAAAGTCATAGCCGGATGTGCCGCGAACCGGCCATTCGAAAGGGAGCGATTCTTTCGGCTCCAGTATCTTTTCCACGACCACGTAGAGGGGACCAGGCGCGGCAGCCCAGTCGTGATCGCACAGCGCCGCGG
>JAJZJJ010000262.1 GCA_021810175.1 Acidobacteriota bacterium
CGCGATGGCATGACTCTGCATGCTGCGCTGATCCGCTGGCAGCAGGTTGACCTCGATGTCCGCCTGATTCGGCTGGTTCCGCAGATAGTAGTGGCGAACAAGACCATTGAATGTGATCGGTCCGGCAGTGCCCGAGTAAATCTGGTAATTCTTCACAACGGGTTGCCGGCTCAGGTAATCGCCAAGCGCCTGCGCCACCCGCGTCGTCTGCTCCAGAGGCGTTCCATCCGGCATGTTGATAATCACCTGGAAGTCGCTCTTGTTGTCGAAAGGCAGCATCTTCACCAGCACCGCCTTCAGCGGCACCAGGGCGCAGGCGGCCAGCAACAACAGGGCCAAAGCGCCTAGAAACATCCAGCGGTTCCGGGACCGTCGCATCAGCCGGTGCATCACGCGCCGGTAAAAACGCGTCAGCCATCCTTCCTTTTCCGGAGTCAGCGTATGCGCGCCGGCCAGGTGCTTCCGCCCCAGCAGCCGCATCGCCGCCCACGGAGACACGACGAACGCAACCATCAGCGAGAACATCATCGCCATCGAAGCGCCCACCGGGATCGGCCTCATATACGGCCCCATCAGCCCGCGCACAAAAGCCATCGGCAGAATGGCGGCGATCACAGTGAAGGTGGCCAGAATCGTCGGATTGCCCACCTCCGCCACGGCTTCCACCGCGACATCCATCAGCGGACGCCGGTAGTTGGTCGGTATTCGGAAATGGCGCACCATGTTTTCAACCACCACAATGGCGTCATCCACCAATATGCCGATACTGAAGATCAGCGCGAACAGCGTTACGCGGTTCAGCGTGTAGCCCAGCAGGTAGAACACGAGCAGCGTGAGCGCCAGCGTGACGGGCACCGCCAGCAGCACCACGCCCGACTCCCGCCAGCCCAGGAACAGAGCAATCAGAAACGTAACTGACAGCGTTGCCAGTACCAGGTGTTTCAGCAGCGTGTCCGCCTTCGCCTTCGCCGATGCGCCGTAGTCTCGCGTCGTCGTGATCGTCAGGTCATTGGGCAGCGCGACGCCCTTCATCGCATCCACGCGCGCCAGCACAGCATTGGCCACATCCGTGGCGTTGGTTCCTTTGCGCTTGGCAATCGTAATCGTAACGGCTGGGTATTCCTGTGCCGGTACGCCTCCATCGTGCGCCCATGTTGTCCCGAAAAGAACGTAGCTCTTCGCGTCTTCCGGGCCGTCGACCACCCGGTCGGCCACATCGCGCAAATACACAGGGCGTCCTTTGGACACGCCAACCACGACGTTCTCAACATCCTGCGTGTCCCGGAAAAAGTTCCCGGCATCCACGCGAACCTCTTCATTGCCCTCAGCGAATTCCCCCGCCTGAATCCGGGCATTGGCCGCCTGCAACCGATGCACAACATCTTCCGGTGCGATTCCGAACGCAGCCAGCTTCGCGCCGTTGAGGATTACCCGCATGGCTCTCGGCCGTCCGCCAATGATCGAGGTCTCCGACACGTTCGGAACCTCGCGAATCGTATGCTGAATCTCGGCCGCCATCTGGCGCAGCTGATAGCCGTTGTAGTGCGAGCCCCACAGCGTCAGCGTCAGAATCGGCACGTCGTCAATCGAACGCGCCTTGATCATCGGCCGGGAAGCGCCCGGCGGCAGAATGCTGATGTTGGAATACAGCTTGCTGTACACCTTGACCAGCGCGTTCTCCTCCGGCGTTCCCACCAGGAATCGCACGATCACCAGACTTTGCCCCGGGCTGGAAATCGAGTACACGTACTTGACGCCCGGAATCTCGTGCATCAGACCTTCGATGGGGTTGGTGACGCGCTCTTCCACCTCTTTCGGGGTTGCGCCCGGCATGGCCGTCATCACGTCCAGCATCGGCACCTTGATCTGCGGGTCTTCCTCCCGCGGAATCGCGATGACCGCAAAGATCCCCAGCGCCAGAGATGCCAGAATCGCCAGTGGCGTCAGCTTCGAATTGATGAACGCCCGCGCCAGACTTCCCGCGATGCCGTGTGACTTCTTCGTCGCGTCGCTCGTGTCCTCTTTCACCGCTGCTCCCCTGTGTGTCCGTTTGCCGGTTCGATCCGCACGCCTGCCAGATCGCGGTCACCGGGATTGTTCACCAGCGTTTCCCCTGCACTCAGCCCGGACAGAATCTCCACCTGATCGCCCTGACGGTGCCCCAGAGTTACATAGCGAAGGTGCGAGATCCCGTTCTGGTCGACTGCGTAAACGCACGCCAGCGAGCCACGCATCGTGACGGCTGACTGCGGCGCCAGAATCATGTTCTTCATTGATCCCGGAAAATCCGCCGTTGCAAACATTCCGGCCCTCAACCCATTCGTCGCAGGCAGATCCAGCTTCACCAGAAAACTTCGGCTCGATGGATCCGCTGCCGGAACAATCTCCGCCACCGTTCCGGTCAGGTTCCCCATGCCGCTCCCGCTCACGCTCACCGGAACCTTCATCCCGCGATGCACCGAACCGATCAGGGACTCGTCCACCGTCGTATATACCTGCAGCGGCCCGTCGCGATCGATCTGCAGCAGAGGAACGCCCGGCGAAGCCAGCGTGCCGGGATCGGCCATGCGCGCTGTCACCACACCGTTGAAGGGTGCCCGGATGGTGGCGTACGCCACCTGGGTTTTCGCCGCTGCCACCGCGGCCCGAGCCGCCCGCGTCTGTGCCTGGTACGACTCAAACTGCAGGTGCGCCGCTTCCGAACGCTTCTGCACCACATCGAATTCCTGCGGGCTGACGCTCTTCTCCTTTTGCAGGAGTTCGTACCGCTTCAGCGTCTCTGCTGCCAGCGAGGCGTCCGACTGCGCGGCCGACTGCTGCATCTGCGCGGCAGCTTCCGCCGCCTCTGCCTGATTCAGTCCGGCACGCAACGCGGCGTCGTCAAGCTGCACCAGCAGCTGTCCCGTATGAACATAGTCGCCCGCCTGTACCAGTACCTGGCGGATCTGACCCGGAACCTGCGCGGAGATCGTTGCCGTCTCCTTCGCGTGAAGCGTGCCCGTCGTCTGAATCCGCTGTGTGCGTTCTGCGGCCACACTGTGCACCAGTTGGCCCTGCACCACCGGCGGTGCGCTTGTGATCGCTTTCTGGTTGCCGGAGCATCCCAGCAGCAGTGCGGGAGCCAGAAGAAGAGGGTAGTAAACGGCTTTCATTGCAGTTTCTCCGCGGAATCAGGTGTGAGTCGGCCGGTGGCGTACATCAGCTCGGCATAGGCAACGGTATTTCCCCAGGCAGCGCGCCAGTAATTGTTCTGGCTGGCTCGTTGCGCATCCTCCGCGCGCAGCAGGTCAGTCATCGTGGTCAGCCCGGCGTTGTAGCGGTTGCGCAGGATGCGCAGCGCCTCGGCGGATTGCTCCATCGCGGCGCGCGCCGTGGCCACCATGCGTTCCGCCGTTTGATGTCCCGTATACGCGCGCTCCACAGCCATCCGAATCTGCAACTCCTGGCTGCGCTCCTGCGCATCGATCTTTTCCTGTGCCGCCTGTTCCTGGCGCAGCTTTGCCCGCTTGCCCAGAGGCAGCAGATCCAGATTCAGCTGCACGCCTGCCACCCAGTTGTTGCCTCCGCTGCCGGCGAAGGTCGTGCGATCCGTCTCCCAGTTGCCGTAGGCGTCGATCTCCGGCAAAAAGCTCCCGCGTGCCGCCTGAACTGCCTTCCGCTGCGCTGCCATCTGCTGCCGCAGAGCCTTCAGGTCGGGCCGTGCCTTCAGCGCTGCGGCAATATCGCTCGCAAGCATGCCATCCGGATAGCTCTGCGCCTTCATCGGCTCCAGCACTCCGCGCGTCGTCGTCGTGCTGCCCATCGCTGTTTCCAGCTCCGCCCAGGCCGTCTGCAGCCTGCCTTGCGCCGCGATCTGGTCCTGCTCCCGCGCGGACAGATTCACTTGCGCCGCCAGACTGTCGGAATCGACCGCGAGGCCGGCCTTGACATGCGACTGCGCATCCCGCAGCAACGCCTGCGCCGTCACCACTTCGTGGTTCGCGATCTCCACCTCCCGCTGCGCAAACAGCACACCCTCATATGCCTGCACCACCCGCAGCACCACTGCCTGCTGGACTGCGCTCGACATCGAGACCGCACTTTTGGCCGCCAGCTTCGCGCTGCTGATCGTCCTCTCTGTGGCCAGTCCGTCAAACAGCCGCCACGACCCCTTGAAACGGGTAACAAAATCCCCCGTCGGCGTCGGTCGATTCAGCGCATTCAGCGAAAAGTCGCCCTGCGTGAAACGCTGCTGGCGCAGCTTCGTCCCAAAGACGTACACCGGATCGTTCCCGCGCGACAGGTCTTCAGTGAACTGCAGTTGCGGCAGCAGCGCCGTGCGCGCCATGCCCGCCTGCGCGTCCGCTGCCTTCTCATCGGCCCGCGCCACGGCTGTCTGCGGATTCTGCCCCAGCGCCCGGGCGATTGCCTGGCGAAGCGTCAGCGTCTGCTGTTGGGCCATGCCCGGTGTCGCTGCCGCCAGCATCAGGATGAACGTCCAGATTCTTCCGTAATGTCTACTCATTACCTTCCTCACCGGCCAGTTGCGGACACACATGTACTTGCCGTCCTGCCGGATGGCTCTGCACATCGGCGCCCCTTTTCGGTGCCCTTGTCTTCTTAAAGCGGGTCTGGAAGGGATTCGTTACAGGATTGCGGAAGAATTTTTTATGAGCCGCAGATACTCTTCCGTCAGCAGCCGCCGCAGCACCGGCGGAGCCGCCGCATCCGGGCACACTTCGAGCGACCGGCACCGGTCGATGGCCTGCTTCAGATCGCGAATGAATGCAACGCACGCCGGGCATCCCTCAATGTGCCGCCGCATCGCATCGCAGGTTTTCGGCTGCAGCTTGCCGTCCAGATAATCGGACAGGTTGGAAAAGATCTCGCGGCACTCAGCCGAGCGCTGCACAGGCTTTTTCCTGCCTTTCGGCCTCTTCTGCTCCTCATCGAGGACGCGCCCCATCTCCTGCCGGACCATCAGCCTGGCCCGATGCAGCCGCACGCGCACGGTAGCCGCCTGCAGGGACAGCACTCGCGCCACCGTCTCCGTGTCCAGTTCCTCCATGTCGTGCAGCACCAGCACCAGCCGGTAGGGAACCGGCAGCCGAAGAACTGCCTCGTGCAGCATCCGGCGGTCCTGCCGGCTGGCCGCCTCCTTCTCCGGATTGGCTCCCGGATCAGCCAGCAGCAGCTCGTTGAGCTCCGTGTCGCTCGGCAGCAGATCCTCAAGAGCAATGGCTCGCCGATAGGAAGCCTTGCTCCGGTTGCGCAGGCATCGATTACGCGCCGCCGTATACAGCCACGCGCTCAGGGCCTTGGGGTCTTCCAGCTTCGCCAGATGCGGCAGCGAATGAAAAAGTACTTCCTGAACAGTGTCTTCCGCGTCCTCCCGATGCCCGCATACC
>JAJZJJ010000263.1 GCA_021810175.1 Acidobacteriota bacterium
GGGGCGGCTGGTCGAAGACCGAGTAGAAGGCGCCTTCAGCAAAATACTTGACGAGCCAACCTGAGCTTTCATCTTTCAGCGTCCTTTAAATTAAAGACTCCCACCGGTTCTTCATACCTCTCAATATCCGGCGCAAGCCACGCCTCACCTTGACGATTCTTGTGGAAACGAATCACGGTGCTGCTCCCGGAAACAGAGAGTACGATCACGAAATCTTCGTCACTCTCTAACGAGCATAGGGATCTTTGCAGACCCTTGACATAGGAAAGAGCTTCCAACAGAGAAGGTCTATCTCTGTGATACGGAATATGGATGTGGTTGACAAAGCATTCGAGGCCAGTCAGATCTGGAAAATCGCGAAGAGATACGTGCCTTGATTTTGAGTATTCTGAGTCAAGAAAAGTGGCATCGCCCACGCGAATCAATGCAGGCAGACTCCGTTCTGAGGGAATAGTGCTAGGTCTCGAAAGATCTATCTTCATTCGGTCTAGCAGTTGAATCAGTGCCTTATTTGCTCTCATTGTTCCACTCCCAAGTATTTCAGCCCCTTTTGAATTGCCTCCTGAACGCCCGGCTTGCTCATCAGTCTCTCGCTCTGCGTGTTAGAAAGTCCCTTAAATCGCCCCGTAGCGACGTCATAAATGTATTTTCCGGTCTTGCTTTGATAATGAATTTGACCGGGCCTTTGGCCCTGGATTCGGGTTTTCGACATCGATGTGTTCTTTACCGTCTTCCCAGAGCGTCTTGCTAGTAGTTTGGGTTCCGTTCTCCCCAAGCATTTTGTGACTATTCTGCTGCTGCTGACTGTTCTGCTGCTGATTGGTGTTCTGCCTGCATCCGCATGCGATCGTACCGTTAGCATTGAGTGGGGCAGGGGGCGGAACTCCGTCTAAACCTACTTGCCCCGCACCCGGCGGTGGAGGTTGCGGCGTGGCAGCTGGGGGAGCAGGCGTGCTACTGCCAGGACATCTACCTCCGAACCAGGAACCAAATACGGTCACCCCGAATATGCAAGCATGCCCGTCTTTGTCGACACCACCGAGCGGATTGTCGAGCATGTATTCGTAGAGATTCAGGCTCTGGGGATTTTTGAGCTTTGCGTACGGCACAGCTTCCGGGTCACTGCTCCAGTCCGGGGACATGAAGCGAGCATCATTTTCGGAGTAGTATCTGGCCCGATAGTCGGCGGGGGTGGATTGGTTTGCCGGTGGTATTGTTTCGGCGGGCGTCATAGGTTTATTGGTTGCGTCGTAAGTGCAATCCCAGGTCTCAGGGGCGAGTCCCGGGATTGCACTGTCGGGATTTGTTTATCGGTTACGGATTAGAGGGTATTTTCCTGACGCCGATGTTCCAGCCCTCGAAGGCCCAGACGTCGGCGTCCTGCTGGATTTCCTTGTCGGTGGGCATGTAGATGTGGCTGGTGCTGCCGGTGGTGCGGAGCAGGATGGGATTATTGCAGCCCTGGTCCTGCTGGATTTTGGCGGTGAACTTGAATTCGTGGCTGGGGACGACGCGGTCGTCATCCCAGGAGGTTGTGATCAGGGTGGGCGGATAGCAGGTTCCCTTGTGGATGTTATCCAGGGGCGAGTACTTGATGAGCCACTGGAAGGCCTGCTGGTTGTCAGAGCTGCCGTACTCGGGAACCCAGAATGCTCCGCCGGAGAACTTCTGGTAGCGGAGCATGTCAAGCACGCCGTGGCCGATGTAGGCCGCGCCGAAGAGCTGAGGCCGCTCGGTGATGGACGCGCCGGTGAGCAGGCCGCCGTTGGAGTATCCCTGGATGGCGAGGTGTTTGGGGGAAGTGTAACCGTGTTTGTACAAATACTTGGCGGCCCAGGCGAAATCGTCAAAGACGTTCTGCTTTTTGCCGAGCATGCCGGCGTGGTGCCAGGCCTCGCCGTAGACGCCGCCGCCGCGGAGGTTGGGAACGGCGTAGACGCCGCCCAGCTCAAGCCATACGGGGATGGTGGGGCTGAAGCGCGGGGTGATGGTGATGTTGAAACCGCCGTAGCCGTACATGACGGTGGGGTTTGAGCCGTCGAGCTTGATGCCTTTTTTGGCGACGATGAACATCGGCACCCTGGTGCCGTCCTTCGAAGTGTAGAAGACCTGCCTGGTCTGGTAGAGGGAGGGATCGAACTTGACGTTGGGCTTGAAGGTGACGGTTGTTTTGCCGGTGGCGACGTCGTAGCGATAGATGGTTTTGGGATAGAGGAAGGAAGTGAAGTCGTAATAGACGGTGGGCGAATCGTTTCTGGAGGAGATGGTGTTGACGGCGCCGAGCGCGGGAAGCGGCAGGGTGTGCAGGAGCTTGCCGGCGGTGCTGAAGAGGTCGAGGTGGCTGACGGCGACATCCTGGTAGCTGGCAAGGATGTCTCCATTGGCGAGGGACGCGCTGGAGAGGACGCCGGCGGCCTGGGGAACGACGGTTCTCCAGTGGGCTGGGCTGGGGTTAGTGAAGCTGGCGGCGACGATGCGGCCACGGGGCGCGTCGAGCGTGGTTTGCAGGTAGAGCGTGTTGCCGATGTGGCCGATGGGCGCATACATCGCATCGTTCTTTGTGTAGAGCGGTTCGATTTTGGCGCTGAGGTTGGGCTTGCCGGGATTGCCGAGATTCGCGTAATACAACTCGTTGTTGCTGATGGAGTTGTTCATGAGAAAGAGATACAGATAGTGGCCGTCCTCGCTGACGGATCCCTCGATGGCCGCCTGGGGAAGGTCGGGGCGGGAATAGATGAGCTTGTCCTCGGACTGGGGGGTACCGAGCGCGTGGTAGTAGAGCTTCTGGTCGACGACGGCGTGGCTGATGGCTTTTTCGCCGCTGGGAGGCTCGGGATAACGCGAGTAGAAGAAGCCTTTGCCGTCGTTGGTCCAGGAGATGCCGGAGAATTTGACCCAGCGGACAACGTCTGGCAGAGGCTTGCCGGTGGCGACGTCGAGGACGTGGATGGTCTGCCAGTCTGATCCGCCCTTGGAGAGCGCGTAGGCCATGTACTTGCCCTGCGGAGATGGCGCGATGTGGGCCAAGGCAATGGAGCCATCAGGGGAGAGCTGGTTGGGGTCGAGCAGTTCACGCGGCGGGGCGGTGGCGGATTGCTGGACGTAGACGACGCTCTGGTTCTGCAGGCCGGAATTTTTGCGGAAGAAGAGCATGCCGTTCTTCAGCTGGTAGGGGGTGTCCTCCTTGGGAAAATTCCAGAGTTCCGTGAGACGATCGTCGATCCAGCCGCGGATGGGGATCCTGGAGAGGTAGTTGTCGGTGAGCTTGTTTTCGGCGTCGACCCACTGGTGGAGCTGAGGGCTGCTAAGGTTTTCCATCCACTGGTAGGGCGCGGGGACCCTGGTGCCGAAGTAGGTGTCGACGGTGTTGTCGCGGTGGGCAACGGGGTAGTTGAGTTTCTGCGTCGACGACTTGCAACCTGTAAGGACAAAGGGAGCCGCGACAGCCAGCACGGAGAGCGCACGTAGCAGAGGCTTCATAGGAATCGTCTCTTTTCCGGGGAGGTTCTTAAAACTCCCAAGGATAGAACGAATCCAGAGGCTGGGTAAACCGGGTGGTCTACTTACGGGATGGCGGTACTGAAGAAGATGTCCTGGAGCCAGTTGGGGGTGAAGCCGTTCTGCCGGACGATGGGGCCGATTTGCGCCCAGTGGCGGATGGCGTGGATGAAGAGGTGCAGGCAGAGCTTGCGGTAGGTGCCTGAGATTTCTCCGGCGGTGCGTGTATTGAAGGTGGCGACGCGGTCGAAGGTTTCGTCTTCGGCCTGGGCGAGGAACTGGGCGAGATTTTCGGCGGCGGTGGCGTGGAGCTTCCAGGCAGAGTCAAGGGTTTTTTGCGGGTGGAGGGCCTCGAGATCGGTGACGGGCAGACCGAGGACGCGTTCGCTGTGCCGGTAGGAAACAGCGCAGATGTGCCAGACGAGGTCAGAGACTTTGGTGGAGTGTGCGATGTCTGTGGTGGCGTCGGCGGCCTGTGGGTGCTCGGCGAAGAAGGCCTGCCAGCGGGCGGCGGTGAGGTTGAAGTCGGCGAGGAGTTCTTCGAGGGTGACGGCGCAATGGGGCATGATGGCTCCTTCCATCGCTGAGAGTGGGCAGAAGCTGCTCAGGGTTGCTGTTTGAGGGCGCGGTGGCCGATGTCGCGGCGGTAGGTGATGCCTTCAAAGTGGATGTGGGCGAGGGCCTTGTAGGCCTGATGGAGTGCGTCTTCCAGGGTGGTGGCGACGGCGGTGACGCCGAGGACGCGGCCTCCGCTGGTGACGATTTCTCCGTTAGAGAGCGAGGTGCCGGCGTGGAAGATCTGAACGCCGGGGACCTTGGCGGCCTGATCGAGGCCAGTGATGGGGAAGCCGGTTTTGTAGCTGCCGGGGTATCCGGCGGAGGCGGCGACGACGCAGGCGGATGCGCCGGGGGTCCAGCGGAGTTCGGCGGCGCTGAGGCGGCCTTCGACGGCTGCCTGAAGAGCGTCGACGAGATCACTCTCCAGGCGCATGAGGATGGCCTGGGTTTCGGGGTCGCCGAAGCGGGCGTTGTATTCGAGGACCATGGGGCCGCGTGCGGTCATCATGAGGCCGAGATAGAGGACGCCGCAGAAGGGCATGTCTTCGGCGGCCATGCCGTCAAGGGTGGGGTAGACGATGCGGTGGAGGATCCAGTCGCGCATCTGGGGGTCGAGCATAGCGTCAGTAGAGTAAGCGCCCATGCCGCCGGTGTTGAGGCCGGTGTCGCCTTCGCCGATGCGCTTGTGGTCCTGGGCGGGGACGAGCGGGCTGGCGTGCTTGCCGTCGCAGATGACGAGAAAGGATAGTTCGTCGCCGGTGAGGAATTCTTCCATGACGAGGGTGGATTCAGCGGCGCCGAGGAGCTTTCCGCTGAAGAGGCCGGCGATGGCGTCGCGGGCTTCAGCCTTGGATTCGCAGATGAGGACGCCCTTGCCGGCGGCGAGGCCGTCGGCCTTGATGACGACGGGGAGGTGGAAGAGATCGAGGGCGGCGAGGGCTTCTTCCTGGCTGTTGCAGGCGGCGAAGTGCGCGGTGGGAATCTGGTGGCGCTGCATGAAGCGCTTGGCGAAGCTCTTGCTGGTTTCGAGCATGGCCGCGGCGCGGGTGGGCCCGAAGACGGGAATGCTGCGGCGCTGGAGTTCGTCGGCAAGGCCGAGGGAAAGCGGCAGTTCGGGGCCGATGACGACGAGATCCGGCGACTCGGCGGAGACAACGCGGAGGAGGTCGCTGAGGCTGCGCTGGTCGACGGGGACGCAGCGGGCGGCCTGGGCGATGCCGCCGTTGCCGGGCGCGCAGACGACTTCAGTGACGCGGGGCGAGCGGGCGATTGCCCAGCAGAGCGCGTGTTCGCGGCCTCCGGAACCGATGACCAGCACCTTCATTGAATGC
>JAJZJJ010000264.1 GCA_021810175.1 Acidobacteriota bacterium
AGCAGGGAGCAAGCCGGACAGCGATGAAGCCTATCTTCCAGACTGCGGCGGCTCTTCTTCTTGGCGGCCTTGCCGGCGTCCTTCATGGCGGCGCAGCCCGTCCCGCCATGGCTCCGCCGGCGGCTCAGCCGGGAGACGCCGGCGCGCAGGAGGTCGGCGCGCCGGCTCCGGCGCCATCGACTGCGCAGGAAGATCCGAGATCCCTGATGCTGGCCTTTTCGAAGGCAACCATAACCCGCTGGCCCGATGGCCGCTTTGTTGCGCCGGGTGCTCCCTGGAGGTGGAACTATGAGCTGGGTGTCCTGCTCGAAGGGATGGATGCGGCGTGGAAAGTGAGCGGGGATCCGGAAGATTACGGTTATATCCGCGACTCGATGGATCCGTTCCTGAGCCCGAATGGAACGATCTTCACCTATAAGGAAGACGAGAGGCAACTCGATAACATTCTTCCGGGGCGGCAACTGTTGCTGCTGTACGGAACCACGCATGATCCTCGTTACGCTACAGCCGCTGCCGTGCTCTATCGCCAACTCAAGCGCCAACCGCGGACGCGCTCCGGAGGTTTCTGGCACAAGCAGCGCTATCCCAACCAGATGTGGCTTGATGGCCTGTACATGGCGGAGCCCTTCTATGCGCAATACGCTTCCATGTTTCATCATCCGCGGGCCTTTGCCGATATCACGCACCAGTTCGTGCTGATGCGGCAACACGCCTACGACCCCGCAACCGGCCTTCTCTTCCATGGCTGGGACGAGTCCAAGCGGCAGCGCTGGGCTAATCCCAAGACTGGAACGTCCTCCCAGATCTGGGCCAGGGGCGTGGGCTGGTATCTCATGGCGCTGGTGGACACCCTGCCTTATCTTCCGGCCAACGATCCCGGAAGAGAGACGCTGCTGAGGATTCTGCGCCGGGAGGCTGCCGCGGTGAATCGCTACCAGAGCGCCGGCTCCGGCCTGTGGTATCAGGTGATGGACAAGGCCGGCGCCCCGGGCAATTATCCGGAGTCATCCGCAAGCTGCATGTTCGTCTATGCGCTTGCGAAGGGAGTGCGCCTCGGTTATCTGCCCCGGCAGGATCTGGCGGCGGCGGAGCGCGGCTATCAAGGGATTGTTCGCCGCTTCGTGAAGGTGGGCGCTGACGGTTCGATGAATTTGACGGGTACGGTGCAGGCCGCCGGGCTGGGGGGTAATCCCTATCGTGACGGAAGCTACGAGTATTATCTCAGCGAGAAGGTGGTCAGCAACGATCCCAAGGGGATTGGAGCCTTTCTGCTGGCGAGCGCGGAGCTGGCAAGACTGTCAGGCGATGGAACCGCTGCGACCCGGTGAAAGGGCTCTCCTGCCCAAAGGCGTTGCCGGCCGGAAAGATCAGGACAGGGGGATTCGAGCTGCGTCTTCGCCGAGCCGCCGGTCTCCGTGGAAATTCTCGTGCAAAGTCCGTATGCTCAGCTTCGGAAGAGAAGCCGCCGGGATTCGCTGTCGAGATCCCGTATAGAGATCGCGTATTGAGGTTCCGTCGTGTTTGGCTGCAAGCACAACAACATCCCAGCTCTTGCCGCCGCTGCCGTTGCTCTGGCCTGGACCTGGTCCACGCCGGCTCGCGCCATAGCTGTTGCGGCGCCTCGGTCTCCGGGGCAGTCCCTGGGGAAATCCGCAGGGCAGCCTGTCTGCTGCCGGCCCTCCGGGAGCGCAACGGTGCTCCACGGACAGACGGTCCGGCCTTACCGCACGCCGCATGCGCCGCTGCTGGGCGCTGCCTGGTATCCGGAGCAGTGGCCGGAGTCGCGCTGGAACAAGGATCTGGCGCTGATGCAAGCGGCTCACATCGACGTTGTCCGGGTGGGGGAGTATGCATGGTCCGCGCTCGAACCCAGCGAAGGCGACTACCATCTCGACTGGCTGGAGCGGGCCATCGACCTGGCGGGAAGACACCATATCGCCGTGGTGATTGGAACACCCACGGACGCTCCGCCTGCCTGGCTGACCCGCAAGTATCCGGAGACGCTGGGCATGGATGCCGATGGCCGTACCCGCGAACATGGCGACCGGCGTCAGTTCAACTACGCAAGCCCACGCTACCGTCAGCTTTGCGCACTGATGGTGGCGCAGCTTGCGGAGCGCTTCGGCCACAACTCCAACGTGATCGGCTGGCAGATCGGCAACGAAGACACCGATGAGTCCTTCGATCCGGCCACACGCGCACAGTTTCAGCAGTTTCTGAAGGAAAGATATAAGACGCTGGCCAATCTGAACCGGCGCTGGGCCACAGCGTACTGGTCGCAGACCTACGATCGCTGGGATGAGATCCCCATCGAGCGCAGCTACGGAAATCCCGGGCTGCTGCTGGAGTACAAGCACTTTGTCACCGCAACCTGGCGGAGCTTCCAGCGCGCGCAGATTGCGGTGCTGCGCACCTATATTCTGCCGTCGCAGTTCATCACCACCAACATCGGGGGCCTGGGATGGTCCGCGAACTGGGATCACTACAGGCTCACCGAGGATCTCAACCTGGCGAGCTGGGATGATTATGTGGGCGAAGGCGATCTGCACGCCTGCCGCAACGCCATGCTGAACGACTTTGCCCGCGGCTGGAAGCTGGCGAACTTCTGGGTGATGGAGACCGAGCCGGGATCCGTGAACTGGGCGCCGATCAACAATGCGCTGGATCGCGGCGAGACCAGGGCTCTGGCCTGCCAGACCGTGGGCCACGGGGCGGATGCCGTTCTGTACTGGCAGTGGCGGTCCGCGCTCAATGGCCAGGAGGAGTATCACGGCGCGGTGCTCGGCGCGGATGGCAAGCCGAATCCCATCTATGCGGAGATCCAGCAGACCGGAGCCGAGTTTGCGCAGGCCGGCCAGGCGCTGAGCGGCACGGCCCCGCGCGCCGAGATGGCGCTGCTCTATGACTATGATTCGCGCTGGGCCATCGACTTCCAGAGGCACACCAGGTTCTACGATCAGCAGAAGGTGCTGCTGCGCTTCTACCGGCCGCTGGAGCATCTCGCCGAGACGCGCGGGGAAGCGGTGGACATCGTGGACCCCAACCTTGCGCCGCTGGACCGATACAAGTTGCTGGTGGCGCCGTCGCTCAACGTGATTCCCCAGGATCTGGCGAACAAGCTGATGGCCTATGTGCGCCAGGGCGGTCATCTTCTGCTCGGCCCTCGATCCGGGATGAAGGACGCCTACGATGCTCTCCAGCCGGAGCGGCAGCCCGGTCCGCTGGCCGAGGCTCTGGGCGGGCACGTTGTCCAGTACTACGCGCTGGAGCAGGGACAGAGCGTACCGTTGGCGGTCACGCACCCGCTCACGCTTTCACCTTTGCATCCCTCTGCTTCGCAGGCGGCAAAGCCGCCTTCCGGCACAGCGGATATCTGGGCCGAAGACCTGGTGGCAACCGCGCCGGATACCCAGGTTGACCTTCGTTATGGCAAGACGCAGGGCGGCTGGCTGGACGGTCAGCCGGCCATGCTGACGCGCCGGCTGGGGAAGGGAAGCATCTCCTATCTCGGCGCGCTCCCGGATCCGGATCTGCTCAAGGCCATTCTTACCCGCGCCGCAGGGCAGTCCGGCGTGGAAGTTGGGTCTGTGGAGCTGCCGCCCAAGGTGGAACTCTGCGTCCGCTCGCAGCCGGGTAACCCAGCCGGGGCAAGCGTCTATATCCTTATCAACCACAGCCATCGACCGAGCCGGGTGTTCCTCCCTGGCCAGTTCAAGCGTCTGTTCGCCGATGGCCGCCCGAGGAATGGAGCCGAGGGCAGAGATGCGCGGCTGGAAGTTGCGCCGCAGGGAGCCGAACCGCAGGGAGCCAAACTACAGCCCGGAACCGCCGTGGAGCTTCCCGCTCAAGGCGTAGCTGTGCTCCTCCGCCTTCCCCAGCCATCAAATCCCTAGCCTCTTCACCGGAATCATGGCGTCGAGGAAGATTCGAACCTGGCTGCCGCACAGGGATCAAACGCAAAAGTGAAAATAAACCGTTCCGCTGCGCATCGGTCGGGTAGAATCGAGTCAATTCCTTGCTGAAATGAGCTGCGAATGGCAAAAATCCCCTCCGATTCCGCCCCCAAGGCGACTCCGAAGATACGCCGTCGAATTCCCAAGTGGGCGATAGAGTCTGGCAAGGATCCATTGGCCAATGAGCAGTATTATCTTCGCTCTTTGGGCCGCAGTCTGGATCTCTTGAACTGCTTTGACGGCAGGACGCCCCTCGCTCTGAAGGAGATCAGCCGGCGCACCAAGTTGCCGGAGTCCACCGTCTTCCGGGTGTTGCTGACGCTGGAACGGCACGGGTATCTGGAGCAGCATGTGGACGGAACCTATCAGTTGGCTCCCAAGCTGATCTTTGGCTGGCTGGTGGATGGGGCAAACCGGCTGCGCGAGCTGGCGCGGCCGGAGATCGAGCGCCTGGCGTACCGCTTCAATGAGACCGTCAGCCTTGCCTATCTGTATGGCGACCGCATCCACGTGATCGACTCGGTGGAGACCTTTCACGAGATCCGGATCATGAACCGCGTGGGACGTGTGCTTCCGCCCCATTGCAGCGCCATGGGAAAGGCCATCACCGCGTTTCAGGAGCGCCGCGACGCCGACCAGATCCTGGAGATCTATGGAATCTCGCGGCGTACGGAGAAGACGATGGTGGATCGCAACGCCATCTTTGGCGAGTTTGAAGAGATTCGCAGAACCGGAGTCAGTTACGACCGCGAAGAGAGCATTCTGGGCGGCTGCTGCATCGGGGCCGCGATCCGTCCCAAAGACCAGCGCGTGATGGCGGCGCTGAGCGTCTCAACGCCTTTGATACGGATGACGCCGCGGAGAGAAGAAGAGATCAAAGAGGCGGCGCTGGAGTCGGCCTCCCTGATCGCCCGCTGCATCCTGGCGGCGGCTGCCTCGGAGGCGCCCAGCCCGGAGTCCGGCGCGGTTTCCAGACGGGTGCCCAGACCGGCGCGCAAGGCATAGGCTGCTGAGCGGTCAAGATCGGATCCTGATTGCAGTCAAGGCCCGAGGGCGTCCAGCATGACGAATCTCAATGGGCTCCGCAACCGCACCCGTTCCGGAGGATGGGCTTGGGGCGGTGAGAGCGCCGTAGCTCAAGGTTGCGGGGCGGCTGGGAACAGAAGCAGGGGCGCACAGCTCTCTTTTTCCGGGTGATGCTCCGCGCCGCTGCGTTCCGCTATGCGGTTTTTCGTACGGAGTCAGACCGCGAGCCGCTGGATTGCCGCACTTGCTGCGATCCCAGGCATGGCAAGAAGGCGGGAGTGCGGCAAACTCGGGAGCCGTTCCGACTTTTGGAGTTTTGGCGCCTCAGCCGCTCCCTTCCTGCTGAGGCGCGGGGGTGGTGGACAGGCTTTGCCGAGCGCCCACCCTGCCCTGCTCCATCG
>JAJZJJ010000265.1 GCA_021810175.1 Acidobacteriota bacterium
AAGGCAGGGCGGAGTTCTTGGCTCCGCTGATGCGAATTGTCCCCTGGAGCGGTGTGCCGCCGCGAATAATGAATTTATCCATGAATTGGGCTTGCCCGTAAAGGTGAGGTAGATCGTTCTGGCTTAGAGCTCGAGCGTGGTGTCTTCGATCGCTCGGCGAACGTTCCCGTCCGACTTGGTCAAACGGCGCACCGCTTCCTGCTTGTCTACTTTCGCCTTCAGCATGACCAAAGCAATGGGAACGCTTTTGCCAGCCGATTTGATCGTGCGCACCGCGGTCTCGTGATCCACCCCGCAGGACTGCGTCAGGATGCGGATTCCGCGCTCGACCAGTTTGGAGTTCTTCATGTGCACATTGACCATCAGGTTTTCGTACACATAACCCAGGCGCGTCATTGCACCCGTGGTAATCATGTTCAGAATCATCTTCTGCGCGGTGCCGGCCTTCATGCGCGTGGAGCCGAGCACGACCTCCGGTCCCACTTCGGCCACGATGGTCACGTCCGCGACGGTCGAAAGTTCCGAATTGTAGTTGCAGGTTACGGCGGCCGTTTTGGATCCTCGACCCCGCGCATATTCCACGGCTGCAACGACATAGGGTGTACGCCCGCTGGCGGAAATGCCAATGACGATGTCTTTCCGCGTGGGGCGGCGGCGTGCAATGTCCCGCTGGCCCAGCTCGCGTGAGTCCTCGTTCACTTCCATTGCGGAGGCAAGCGCCTTGGGTCCGCCCGCCATAATGTATTGCACCGTCTGTGGGGAAGTGGAGTAGGTCGGAGGAATTTCCGAAGCATCGAGCGCCGCGATCCGTCCGCTCGAACCGGCGCCGACATAGATCAGGCGTCCCCCGTCCCGTAAGCACCGCGCCACATTGTCGATGACCGTAGCGATCTCTGGAAGAGATTTCTTGATCGCCGCGGTGATCTTCACATCTTCATGGTTGATGATCCGGGCAATTTCCAGCGCCGACTTTGTATCGAAACCTTCCGATGCTTCATTGGCGCTTTCCGTTGTGAGTCGCTGCAGATCTGTAAATGAACCTTTGCCGTTATGCTCGGCATTTCTGGTCCGTGCCTCGGTCTGGCCGGTTGCGTTTGTCATAGCCTCAAAACACCGCTTTCATGCTGCAAGTGCCCTCTTCGATTGTATCGCCTCGGCTTCCAATCTCGCAGCCACTTATTTGGATGCGTTCAACTCCTGCATCAGGGCATCGTGGAATCTGGGACGTACTCGCCGGATGCCCTCGGAAGAACTCTCAGAATGTGCGTCCGGATACGTGCGATTCGTGAGCAGCGCGACCGCAATCTGCTTTTCCCGGTCAATCCAAAGAGAAGTTCCCGTGTACCCGAGATGACCCACCGAGTGGCTGCTGAAGAATTGCCCCGACGAAGAAGGCGCGGAGGGAGTGTCCCATCCAAGGGCCCGCGACGTGTGCGGAGGCATGGATTGGCGTGCCGTAAAAAGACTGACAGCTTCCCGCTGGAAAACAGGCGCACCCCCGCGCAAGATGCAGGAAGCGAATCGAAGCACGTCGGCAACATTGGAAAACAGGCCAGCATGCCCGGCAATGCCCCCCAGCCTGCAACAGTTTTCGTCATGCACTTCGCCCTGCACTGTTCCCCGCCGCAGACCCACATCAATGCCGGTCGGCGGTATGGAAGATCGGATCTCCGGCGGTGGGCGGTACTGGGTAGAGGTCATGCCAAGTGGGGCAAAGATTTCGCGTCGGCAAAATGCGTCCAGAGGTTCCTCTGCGAGCCTTTCCAGAAGCTGCCCTAGCACAATGAATCCGATGTCGGAATACACGGCGCGGCTTTCCGGAGCCGCCTCCAGCGGCATGCGCAAACAGGCGTCCAGCAACTCCGCGCGAGTGGAACAACGTTCGTAGAGCCGCTCATAAGCGGGCAGGCCGGAGGAGTGCGCGAGCAGCATGGTTGGCGTGACGGAGCGTTTCCGGCTGCCCAGCGCTTCCGCTTCAACAAATTCGGGAAGCGTTTCGCCGACCGGGCGATGAAGATCGAGCCGCCCGCGCTCCCAAAGCAGCATGGCCGTCGCCGTGGTCGCGACAACTTTGCTGACGCTGGCGAGATCAAAGATCGTTTCCGGGCGCACGGGTGGCGCGCCCGCTTCGTACGTGAAGTGGCCAAGCGCCTCTGTCGTGAGAACTTGTCCTTGGGCGAACACTCCAAACGCCGCTCCAGGAAAAACGCGGTCCTGGATGGCTTGCTCGAGCACGTCACGCGCCGCGGGAAAACTCTCGCAAACGGAATGCGGAGGCTGCGTCATTTTCTCAGCCTACCGCCAGTCAGTACTGCTGGAAAGAACGGAATTGCGACCTGCGCCACCTTCCGGCGCATAGTGCTTGAGCCGGGACGCGGGGATTCGATTTACGATAGACGCAGAGGGTTTGATTCGCAGGTGCAGGAGTACCAGGAAAAGAGCGGTCCTGAATCGTCCAGGCCAGCCGGGGCTGAATCGGCAGAGCCCCATGGCAACCCGCAGAGTTTTGTCTGGCAGATGTGGACACGGGACCTGCTGGTTTCCGTTCTGGTCGCCTTCTTCATCATCACTTTTGTCTCCCAGCCGGTGCGCGTGGAAGGCACCAGCATGATGCCGGAACTGCAGGACCAGGAACGCATTTTCATCAACAAATTTGAGTATCACTTTGAGCCGATCCGGCGTGGCGATGTCATCGTGTTCCACTATCCGCGCGACCCCGTCAAAAGCTATATCAAGCGTGTGATCGCAATTCCTGGAGACGATCTCCGGATCCTGGACGGACAGGTCTACGTGAACGGCAAGCCGCTCGCCGAGCCCTACGTTCTGCCTCGCTACCAGGATGAGCGCTCCTATCCCGACAGAGTTCTGAAGGCAGGTCAGTACTTCGTCATGGGCGACCACCGCTCCATCTCCAGCGACAGCCGGGATTTTGGTCCCGTCAACCGGAGCCTGATCTACGGCAAGGCTTCTTTCGTGTATTGGCCGGCGGATGAAATGGGCGTAGTTCGATAGGATTTCAGATTGCCGCGCGGATCAGATCGAGGAGAACACCGGTTCGCCATACACGTAGCCATACACGTAACTGGGTCTGCCAGGGACGCGGTCCGGACAACATACCGGGACATTCGACCATCCCACTAAAAGAGGGGATATTTCCCCATTGGGAGTCCAAAGATGCCTACTGAATCGCACAGGAAAGCCGCCGAGCACCACGAGAATGCTGCGAAGTCTCACCGTAGTGCTGCGGAAAGTCACGGGCGCGGCGAGCACGACAAGGGGATGGAGCATTCTTCTCGCGCTCACGAGCATTCCACCCATGCACACAAGGCTTCCACAGATGCGCATGAGAGGTCCAAATCGAGCCGCTCAGAAGCGGGCTCCAAAGGTGGCAGCTCTCTTTCTTCGGAAGAGCATTCCCGCGCAGGATCTCAGTCCCACAAAAACGATCGATAGGGCGATTGCGTGACTGATCGAACATATTGAGTCCACACCGGACTCCCCCACGGGTGGACTCAATCTGTTCGGCAGACTCGTTCCCATTTCCATGTGGCTATTGATTTGCGGAGAAAAGTTTCGTAAACTCATAGATGAACTGTCTCTGTGGCCTGCTATCATTTCCCGCCGGGCCACTGTTCACTCTAGCAGTCTCTGCCCAAATCTTCTGCAATAAAGGACCAGCAAGCAATGGCAAAGCGTCGTGGAAATCCAAACTGGGGCAAGCCGGAACCGATCGGGCCGGTCGTTCCCACCGTTACCTCCTTTGAGCAAGTGGTTAAGGAGTACAAGTTGACACCCGATCAATACGTCCGCTCCACTCGCCTTCGCGAATGGGCGCGGCGCAATAAGAACTCGAAGTATATTCCAGAGACTCTGCTGGAAGCTTGGGGTTTCGAGATCGAATCCTCACTGTAAAAAGCACCGCCGGTTTCAAAAATGCCATCTCGCGCAGAGATGGCATTTTTCTTTGGAGCGCGAACAAATACCGGCCTGGTGCGGAGTGGATACAATGTCTTCCATGGTGGATGGAAACGTTTTTGTCGACGTTCCGACAGCTCTGCAGGAGTTTCGTGCCGGTCGCATGATCGTGGTTGTCGATGATGAAGATCGTGAAAACGAAGGCGACCTTACACTCGCTGCGGAATTCGTCACTCCGGAGGCGATCAATTTCATGGCCCGCTTCGGGCGCGGTTTGATATGCCTGACGCTCACGGAAGACCGTGCCGACCATCTGCGTCTGCGGCCCATGACCGACGAAAATACCTCGCGATTCGGGACCGCGTTCACAGAAAGCATCGAGGCGCGGGAGGGAGTGACGACGGGCATTTCAGCGCATGATCGGGCGCACACGATTCGCGTCGCCATCGATCCTGCGTCTGGCGCTGCGGACCTGGCCCGGCCCGGCCACGTCTTTCCACTGCGGGCGCGGCGGGGCGGCGTCCTGGTGCGCGCAGGACAAACCGAGGCGTCTGTCGATCTGGCCCGGATGGCGGGGCTTGTGCCCGCTGGCGTTATCTGCGAAATCATGAAGGATGACGGTACCATGGCCCGTGTTCCGGACCTGATCGAGTTCTGCCGGTCCAGGCTGGCGCACTTCAAGTGCCCGACCTCGGTGGAGTTTCGGGACGCCCTGGCCAGGACAGCCACCGGGAAGCTGCAGAAGTTCAAGCTGCGCGCGCCGTACTGGGACGGCTACCAGCGCCGGGTGAACTGACCGGCGAGGGCCCCGGATAGGCTTGCTGACCAGGTACGGCGGGTTCGTCACTCTGGGAGCGGACGGCCGGGAAGGTAGGCCGCCGCAGCGCGGCCCCAAGAGTGAGAGGCCTGTCGATGAACGACGTCGGCCAGGCGGCAGGGGCCGCGGCTCAGGTCGGCCAGGCGGCCGCGCCGCTGCGGATCGAGTCCCTGCGCCTCACGGATTTCCGCTCCTACGCCCGGCTCGACTGGCAGCCCGGCGGCATGGTCGTCGCCCTCGCGGGGCCGCACGACCACGACGGGGCACCGGGCGTGGCGGACCACCTGCCCGTGGACGCTGCCGGCCTCGTGGCCAGCGGGGCCGCGGTGGCTCGCCCCGATGACGAGCAGCGCTGCGTCTCGGGTGCCGTCCACCAGGGCGGTGCCCGCCTGGCCGTGCGCCACGGCGAGGGACACGGCCAGGTCGCGGTGGCCGGTCACGGTTGCCACCAGGTCGCGGACCCCGGCCACGACGGCGTCGGGAAGGGTGGATCCCCCACCGTCGGGGCCGCCGTGGCCGGCGTCACCGGAGCGGACCACCAGGAGGTGGAGCGGAACCTGGCGCAGCCGCGCCTCCTCGGCGGCGAAGCGGAGCACCGCGACCGCGCCGGCAGAGGGGGTGCTGGGCGTGTCGATGC
>JAJZJJ010000266.1 GCA_021810175.1 Acidobacteriota bacterium
GACGTCTTCCGCTGGACCGATCAGCGGGCCTCTCTCTTTGATATCGATGGATCACTGCTCCGCCACCGCGATCGTGTCCACTTTGACGCCTTCTTTGATAGCGTCCGTCAGATCCTCGGCCGCGACCTCGTCCTCGACGGCGTCACCCTTTCCGGAAACACCGACCCCGGCATCCTCCGCGACGCATTCCGTCTCGCCCAGGTCGAGGACAGCGCCTGGCGTCCCCACCGCGAGCAGGTGCTGAAGACCATGTGCGCATCCGTCGCCGCACGCCGCTCCGAGCTTCTCCCCATCGTCCTTCCCGGAGTCGAGTCCGTCCTCGCCCATCTGGAACGCCGCGGAGCCCTCATCGGCGTCGCCACCGGCAATCTCGAGGAAATCGGCTGGCTCAAAATCGAAAACGCCGGCCTCCGTTCCTGGTTCTCCTTCGGCGGCTTCTCCGATCGCTTTGAGGTCCGCGCCGACATGATCGCCCACGCCGCCAATCAGGCGCGCGCCATCCTCCGGACCGCACCCGCAAATACCGCAACCAGCGCCGCCGACACCATCTGCGTCGTCGGCGATACCCCCTTCGATATCCACGCCGCCCGCGCCAACGGCTTGCCCGCGATTGCCGTCGCCACCGGCCGCTTTTCCTTCGACGAGCTCATGGAGCACCGCCCCGAGGCCTGCGCCACCAGCCTCCAGGCGCTCCTCGAGTCGACTCTCCCGCTTCAACTCCAAACCACCTCTCCGATGGAAACGCGAGGCAATGCTTCGTAGCGCCGCCTGGATTGCCATCTTCGCCATGGTGGCCCTCGCCTCCGCGCACGCGGATCAGCCCCACCCGTCCGCCCCCGCGAAGAAGTCCCACCCCGTCTCGCAGCGCGACCGCGACCGCGCCCGCCAGGACTTCCTCGATGGCGCAAAATTCCTCATCGCCCGCCAGCCGCGCCGCGCCCTGGATGCCTTCACCCTGGCCTCTGCCCTCGATCCCGGCAACCGCCGCTATATCGTTTCCGAAAAGATCGCCCGCGAGCACCTCGTGATGGCTCTCGTCCAGCAGTCGGAAAAGCAGCGGATCCTCGGCCACCTCACCGCATCGCGCAACACCCTCCTGCAGGCCGCCCGCATCGACCCCGCCAATGCCATGGTCCGCGAACACATCTGGGAGCTCGCCTCCTCCTCCCTCGACGGCCAGCCCGCCATGCGCGTTCGCAATACCCTCGCCGCCCCCGTCGTCCTCCAGCCACAACCCGGAAATCGAACCTTCCACCTCGACACCAGCGAGCGCGATCTCATCGACCATGTGCTCACCGCCTACGGAATCCATCCCACCCTGGATGCCTCCGTCGGCTCCCGCATGATTCGCTTTAATCTCGAAAACGTCGATTTCGGCCAGGCCAGCCAGGCCCTCTCCCTTGCCACCGGCACCTTCCTCGTGCCCCTCGATCCACGCCGCGCCCTCGTGGCCAAAGACAGCCGCGCCAACCGTACCAATTTCCAGCGCGTCGCCGCCGAAACCCTCTACCTTCCCGGCATGTCCTCCGAAGAGCTCACCGATATGGTCTCGCTCACGAAAAACATCTTCGGTATTCAGCAGGCCCAGGTGGCTGGCAACCAGTCCGCACTCTCCGTCCGCGCTCCTGTCGGCGATCTCACCGCCCTCAACACCACGCTCCGCAACCTCATCGACAGCCGCGGCATCGTCCAGCTCGACGTCAGCATGTATGACGTCAGCCGCACCAAAGCCACCAACCTCGGCATCCTGCTCCCCAATCAAACATCCGTCTTCAACGTCTATTCCGAAGCCCGTAACATCCTCAACAGCAACTCCAGCCTGGTTCAGCAAATCATCTCTTCCGGTCTCGCCGCCCCCGGCGACTGGCAGGCCATCCTCGCCATCCTCATCGCCTCCGGCCAAATCAGCAACAGCATCCTCAATCAGCCCTTCGGCATCATCGGCGGCGGCCTCACCATGACCGGAATCACCAGCAGCGGCGGCTTCGCCAACATGAAGCTCAATTCCTCCAATGTCCGCGCCGTCGATCAGGTCCAGCTCCGCGTCCTCGACCGCGCCCAGGGCACCATCCGCAGCGGCGAGCGCTACCCCATCGAAACTTCCAGCTACTCCAACCTCTCGCCCAATTCCCTCTCCATCCCCGGCATCTCCACCGCCGGCCTCTCCAGCACGCTCCAGAATCTCGGCGTCAGTCTCGCCTCCCTCGAATCCGCCGCTACCCAGGCAATCCCTCAGGTCCAGTACCAGAACATCGGCCTCACCCTCGACGTCACTCCTCATATCCAGGGCCGGAGTCACGTCTCTCTCAAACTCACCTTCAAGCTCACCGCCCTGGCCGGCTCCTCCATCAACGGTTTGCCCATCCTCGACAGCCGCCTCTATCAGGCCATCGATACCCTCGCCTCCGGTCAAAGCACCGTCCTCGTCAGCACTCTCACCAGGTCCGAGTCCAACGCCATTACCGGCATCCCCGGCCTCAGTGAAATCCCCGGCTTCGCCAACACCACCAACAATAAGTCCAACCTCAGTTACTCCCGCCTGGCCATCGTCATTACCCCCCACATCGTCCGCATGCCCGCCAAAACCGCCGAAGAAATGGTCATGCTGCCCCGCGGTCAGCAGCAGCCCTGACCCGCCGATTCCCCTCCCCACTAACCGCCATCTGTAACCTCCCTTTCATCCATTTGGCGAACCTCGCTCACTTCCGATAAGCTGGGTCGCACACCCCCAATTCCTTCGCCCGGGAAAGGCAACCATGGCAATCGCACGGCAGGTCATTACCTCTCTGCAGCACGACGGCACGGATATGCTCGGCACCAAAAGCCTCGCCGTCAAAATCGCCGACGAAAGCATCGTCTCCGGCTCCCTCCTCACCGTCGAAAGCAATCACTTCTGCGTCCTCAAGTCGCGCGGCGCCGTCCTCAATGTCTACGAGACCGGCCAGTACGCTCTCAGCACACCCGATAAGCCCCTCCTCGGCTCCATCGCCCAGGGCTTCTTCGGCGGCAATTCGCCCTGGACCTTCGAAGTCATCTACGTCAATCGCTCCAAGCTCCTCATCCGCAGCGAAGGCATCGCCACCAGCGCCGAAATGGCCGAAATGGCCTATCAGGTCGATTACTACATCCACGTCGACACCAAAGAGGCCGCCCTCGACCTCATCACCCACCTCCCCTTCAACGGCAACATCATCGATACCCGCGAAGTCGCCGACTACGCCGGACCCGCCATCGAGCAGTCCATCAATCAGGTCGTCCAGGTCACCAAAATGGAGGACATCAACGAGCACATCGGCGAAGTCCGCGAGCTGGTCAAAAATCACCTCGCCGACTTCCTGAAGACCTACGGCATCACCCTCAACGACCTCAAAATCCTCATCATGCCCAAGGACGAGCGCATGCGCGAGCTCATCTCGCTCCAGGCCATGGGCCTCTCTCCCATTGAAGCCGTCCGTTATTACCTGGCCCTCAAAATGGCCGAACGCGGCCTCGTCTCCGCTCCCAATGCCGCAGCCGGCGTCCCCTTCAGCATCGGCTCGGCCACAGGCTTTTATCCCGTCAGCCAGGAAGCCGGACTCAACGGAGGCAAGTGATGCCAGGCGACAGCTTTTACGACGCGGGCGTTCTGCGGCAGTTCGCCACCAACCTCTTCTACGGCTGGGGCTATAACTTCTACCGCAAAGAAAACCAGCTCCGCGCCGACGATCAGCTCATCCGCGCCAAAGCGGCTTCTCTCATCGGAGAAGCCGCGGCTGCCGTCAGCAGCGCCGAAGCCGCTTACCGGCGCGAATTCCTCCCGCCTCCCACCCGGGCCAAGCCCTTCCCTGACGCTGAGGCCGTTGCCAATGCCCAGCGCCTGGAGCGCCTCGCCGCCGACATCCGCGCGCTGGAAGCCTCTTTCCAGTACCAGCCCGTCCCCGCAAACGACCGCATGACCCAGCGCTATCGCCAGGAAGCTCCCACCCTGGAAAAGCTCATCCAGCTCGACGAACGCCTCGTCGGCCAGTGCGAAATGCTCCGCCGATCGGTCGACGGGCAGGATGCCGCCGCCATCATCCAGCACTTCCTGGATCTACAAACAGGAATGGGCGCCATCCGCACCACCCTCCACGATCGCGAGTCCGTCCTGCTCAGCTGGTCCTGACACAACCCGGAATTTCGCGGAGCGCAGCCGACTTCCCCCGCTGTTTCTGCGCGCTCCGCACTTCCAACCCATCCCCACAACGCGCATCGTACTGAGTTGGGAGGTGGCTTCATGAAATTTCTCTTCGGACTCTTCACCGGAATCGTTGTCGGTATGCTCGTCGCTCCGGCCCGTGGCGAGGAACTCCGCCGCCGTATCTCGCAGAAAACCGGCGATCTCGCCGATACCTCGCGCAAAAAAATGCGCCGCGTCTCGGACACTGCTCAGGAAACCGCCCAGCAGGCCGCCGACCGCGCCCATGAAATCGCCAACAGCGCGCAGCACGCCGCAGCCGCCGCTCAGAAGACTGCGCAGCATGTATCCGCAGCCGTCCAGGAAAAAGCACACCAGATCTCCAGCGCCGCCGGCGAAAAACTCCAGCAGGCCGCCGAAACCGCCAGCGCCATCACCGACGCGGTCAGGCGCCAAACCGCATAGCCGGTCCCGTCCCTGTCTCTTCAACGCCCACGTCTGCCTGCGGCCGGCGGACGTGGGGATAACCCACCCCGCTCCATCTTCCCCGCTCCGAAACCGTTCCTGCCTCACCGTAAACTGGAAGTATGCCGCCGATCCTCATCGCCCGGAACATCTCCAAACGCTTCGGCGCCACCCCGCTTTTCGATAGCATCGTCTTCGCCGTTCACGACGGCGACCGCATCGGCCTCATCGGTCCCAATGGCGCCGGAAAATCCACCCTCCTCGCCATCCTCGGCGCCGAGCAGGAGCCGGACTCCGGCGAAGTCTCCTTCCGCAAACGCGCCCGCATCGGCTACGTCCATCAGATCTCCGATTTCGCACCCGCCCTCACCGTCCGCCAGGTCGTGGAAGCCGCCCTCCAGCGCGCCGCCGTTCCTGAGGCCGACCGCGAGCAGCGCCTCCGCGAAACCCTGGGCCGCGCCGGCTTCTCCGAGGACGACACCACCGGCAATCCCGGCATCTCCCGCGAAGCCGCCAGCCTCAGCGGCGGCTGGCGCAAGCGTCTCGCCATCGCCGAAGCCCTCGTCACCGATCCTGACGTCCTCCTCCTCGACGAGCCCACCAACCACCTCGATCTCGAAGGCATCGAGTGGCTCGAAGCCCTCCTCCGTGCCGCCAGATTCGCCTTCGTCGTCGTCACCCACGACCGCTATTTCCTCGAAAACGTCGCGTCTGAAATCGTCGAGCTCAACCG
>JAJZJJ010000267.1 GCA_021810175.1 Acidobacteriota bacterium
GTTCACGGAAAGCTGCGGAACCACTGCCAGCGGCTGATAGACGCCGCCCACTCCGTGGACCCAGTGCACCGTCTGCACCACCTGCCCCACGCGAATCGGTACGCCCATGTAGTGAAACTCCGCCCATCCCGCCAGCGGATAAGGGGCAAACGGCCGGTTGCGCCACTTCGGATCGATCAGGTTGTAGTACGGCTGCTCGTCGTTCGGCCGGGTGAAGTACGGCTTCGTCAGCTGCGCATTCTCCGGCACCACCACATGAAAGATCGCGTCCCCTTCGCGGCTGCCCGTCTTTTCCAGTCCGGGGGATGCCAGCTCGGTCACCGGCCACCGGTCGCCATTGGGATTGTTGACCCACGCGCGTGCAAACTCCAGCCCCTCCGGCAACGAACCCCACACCGGCAGCGCGCTCACGTGAACCCGGACGTCGATCTCCGATCCGCGGGTCACGGTGGTCGGCGTATCGCGCGGCACCACCGGCGTTGCATAGTGCGCCGCCGTTCCCGTCGTCCGCATCAGGATCGCGTTCACGTGCAGTCCCAGCGCCTCTGCCAGCGCCGTATTGAACTGGGCCAGTTTGATCTTCAGCACAAAATTCACGTTCGATTTGTCAGCCGCGCTCAGCGAACTGGCATTGACGGCGTCGATCAGATTCTGCGTCGCCTTGTATCCCTCGGCCAGCTCCGGAGCAATCTTCTCCATCTGCGCGGGATTGTCGTTCGCGATCGCGGCGCTCACGTGCGTCTGGATCCGCTGCAGTCCGGCAGTCAGAAATGCTGTATTCCCCGAGTGCACCAGCGACGCAATGCCCGCCAGTGAGGTATCGATTCCCTGGAAGAACGAATCCTCTTTGGCCGTGGTGGGAACCCGCGAACCGTAACGGTGATAGCCAACATTCACCGGGCCGGCCAGCGGAACCGTACCGCCGCCATTCTGCGACTTCTGCATCGCCCATCCGGTGCGCGCCATCTGGAAATACGTCTCGCCCAGCACCGGATCCCAGCTCCCCTCCGGCACCGTCAGGGTCTTCGTGGGGAAATGATCCGACCAGGTCTTCGTCACGTAGTCGTAAAAGTGAACCGGATACCACTGGTTGGTCGCGTAGTCGTACATCCCCTTCGGACCCGCGCCAAAAAACGGCGTCCGCGCATAAACCTTCAGCGGCGTCCACGGCCTCAGCCCCGCGGCAATCTGCTGCGGGCAAACCGCCGGATTGCCGGCATCCAGGTACGCCTCCTGATTCATCTGCCCGGCCACCTGATGGTGCCCGTGCCCATCCGTCAGATTGCCCGTGAATGTGGACGCCAGCACCAGCGGCCGGTCTTTGCGCACCACCCGAACCACATCGCACAGCACGCGATGGACGCCCCACTTCTCATGCGCCTCCTGGATCGACTTGGAGAAGCCGTAGTCCACCACTTTGGTGAAGTACTGCTTCGTCCCCGAATATTCGTCGGCCATCAGCAGTTCGTTCGTCCGAATGAGCCCCAGCGCATTGTAGGTCGACGCGGACATCGCGTTCTGCCCGCCCTCGCCGCGATTCAGCGTCAGCAGTGCTGTCCGAATTCCCTTCCCCCGCGACTCATAGGCCAGCATGCCGCCGTCCTCGTCGTCGGGATGCGCGACGATGAACAGCATGCTTCCCCAGGTGTTCAGCTTGCGCAGCGTCTGCGCCAGCCCATCGGCCCCGCGGTCCTGGGGCAGAGTGTGCGCGTCCGGAGAAGCCGAGATCTTCGTCCGCCACGGAACCACCTGCGCCGAGGCGTACGCGGAGAAGACCAGGACAAGCAGCAGCACGGAAGCGCGGCGGCTACGGCGGGCGGAATGCTCGGTTTGGGGACTCATTTTCCTGAACAGCCAGTGTATCGTGTCGCGATCTGATACAAAGGCAGGAAGATGGCCCTCGACACAATATCCGGCCGGCAGTCCTCGCCGCATCTGGAAAGGCGCGTCGGCCTGGCCAGCGCCGTTTCGCTGAACATGCTTAATATGATCGGCGTCGGGCCTTTCATCACCCTGCCCCTGGTGGTCGCCGCCATGGGCGGATCGCAGGCTCTCCTTGGCTGGCTCCTCGGCGCCTTCATTGCCGTCTGCGACGGCCTCGTCTGGGCCGAACTCGGCGCGGCCATGCCCGAAGCCGGCGGTTCGTACGCCTTTCTGCGGGAAATCTATGGCCGCAACGGCGCCGGCCGCTACGTCTCTTTCCTCTACATCTGGCAGCTTGGCTTCAGCGCGCCCCTGTCCATCGCCTCCGGCTGCATTGGCTTCGCCGAGTACGCGGTGTATGTCTTCCCCGGCCTGCAGGGAAAGTGGATGGGCATTCACGATTCCAGCTTTCTCGCCGCCGGGGCCTGCATTTTCATTGTGGTTCTGCTGTGGCGCGACGTCCGCACCGTCGCACGCATGGCTGGAGTGCTCTTTGCCGGAGTCATGGCCGCCATGGCCATGGTCATCTTCGCCGGATTCACCCACTTCCACGCGCACCTGCTGCGGATGCCTGCTCATGCGTTGTCTCCATCGCCGGCCTTCTTTGTCGGCCTCGGCGCCGCCACCCTCATCGCGACCTACGATTACGGCGGCTATTACAACGTCTGCTTTCTCGGCGGCGAAGTACGCGACCCCTCCAGAACCATTCCCCGATCCATCCTGATTTCCATTGCCGCGGTAGCCGCGCTCTACATCGCTATGAACATCGGCGTCCTCGGCGTCATTCCCGCTCACGAGCTCACCCGAACCGCCGTGGCCGAAATGATTCACCGCACTCTCGGCTCCGTGGCCGCGCGGGTCATGGCCGGCCTGATCATGTGGGCAGCCCTGGGCTCGGTATTTGCTCTGCTCCTCGGCTACTCCCGCGTACCCTACGCCGCGGCTCTCGATGGAAACTACTTCCGCGTCTTTTCCCATCTCCACCCGCGCAGAGAGTTCCCCGATTTCTCTCTCCTGGCCATCGGAATCGTCGCCACGGCCTGTTGCTTTCTCAGCCTCACTGAGGCCATTGCCGCTCTGGTCGTTATCCGTACCCTGCTCCAGTACGTTCTGCAGCAGGTCGGCGTCATCATCCTGCGCATTCGGCGTCCGCAAATGCCGCGCCCCTTCCGCATCTGGCTCTATCCGCTGCCGCCCCTGCTGGCCCTCGCCGGATTTCTCTTCATCCTGATATCGCGGCCCGATGCGGGAAGAGAATTCCTCTCCGCCGTACTGGTCGCCGTCGTCGGAACCATCCTCTATATGGTGAGGGCGCGCCTGCGCGGCGAATGGCCCTTCGCCCCCCGAGCCGGCGCATGACTCCCGCTCAGCCTCAGCCCCGCACCGTGCTCGTCGACAGCTTCGTGCTGGCTGGCGGCCGGAGCTCGCGCATGGGCAGCGACAAGGCCCTGCTGGAGATCGACGGCCGGCCGCTCATCGCCATCGCGCTGGAACGCCTGCGCGCCGCCGGCACCAATCCGCGCATCTGCGGCTCCCGTCCGGACCTGGCGCACTTCGCTCCGGCTCTGCCCGACCGTTTTCCCAACGCCGGGCGCCGGTCTTGAAGCTGCTCTGGCCGCCTCCGGTTCGGAGCTGAGCCTGTTTCTCCCCGTGGATCTGCCCGCCCTGCCCGCCGATTTCCTGCGCTGGCTGCTGGCACGCGCCCAGGCTAGTACCGCCCTTGCAACCATTCCCTGGTTCGCGGGGCGCGCGCAGCCTCTGTGCGCCGTTTACAGCCGGCAACTGCTTCCCGGCATTCGTGACTCGCTTCAGGCCGGCCAGTTCAAAGTGCTGGCGGCCATCCAGTTGGCCGCTACCTCGCTCGGCCAGCGCATCGACGCCTTTCAGGTCGAATCCGTCGCCTCGGCTCTCCCTCCCGGCAGGTGGCCCGCATTTCCCCCGCCCTACCGATGGTTCCGCAATCTCAACAGCCCCTTCGATTTCCAAATCCTTCAGCACGAGCTTGCGTCTGGAGCAAAACCCGATCATCCAATAAGCTGATTGCAGGACGAGGACCCGAAAAGACCGTGGCAAGCCCCCCGGACATTCCCATCGAAGTGCCCGCCTCCACCAATGGCCACTCGGAACGCCAGCCTTATATCGCCTTCGATCACGTCTCCAAATCCTTCGGAAGCGCGCCGGTCCTCAACGACATCAGCTTCTACGTCATGCCTGGCGAGACCCTCTGCATCATAGGCCGCTCCGGCGTCGGCAAATCCGTCTCCCTGCAGCACATCATGGGCTTCCTCAAGCCTGATTCCGGCCGCATCTTCGTCGCCGGCGAGGACATCACGGACTTCACCGAGAAGCAACTGCAGGCGGTGCGCCGCAAGGTCACCATGGTCTTCCAGAACGGCGCGCTTTTCGATTCCCTCACCGTCGGCGAGAACGTCGCCTTTCCGCTGCGCGAAGGCCGCGGCCTGGCCGAAGATCAGATTCAGCAGATCGTTCGCGGACTGCTGGATATGGTCGGCATGGCCGACATTATCGACCTGCTCCCCTCCGACCTCTCCACCGGCATGAAGCGCTCCGTGGCCATCGCCCGCGCCCTGGCCGCCGAGCCGGAGGCCATCCTCTACGACGAGCCCACCACCATGGTGGACCCGCTCATCGCCCACCTGCTCGGCGACCTTATCCGCAAGCTCCGCAATCAGCTCCACCTCACCAGCATCGTCGTCACCCACGACATGCGCTTTGCCGAGCGCCTCGCCGACCGCGTGCTCTTCCTCCACCAGGGCCGCGCTCAGTTCTTCGGAACTCTGGAGCAGATGCACCAGTCCGACGACGAAGTCCTCCGCCAGTTCTTCGAGCTGGACGCGCTCAATTTACCGGAGCTGTAATCACGGCTGTGCACGCTCCAGATGCAAAGCGATTCCATCGGTAAATTTCGGGGACTCGATCGTAATCGGCGCACCCGTGCTGCTCAGCCTCGCCTTTGCCACAGCGCTTCCCGTCACAACATTCATCCAGCGCCCCGAATAATGCCCGCGGGGCAGCTTCAATGTCACCGCGGACGGTCCCTTGCCATCCAGATACATCGCATATGTGTGACCAGGCCATGAAAGCACCCGCGGAACCACCCCCGACGCATGGACAACCGTCCCCCGATCCAGCTGCATATGCACGAGGGGCAGGCTTTGCAGAAACTCCCTCAGGATATGCAGCTGGCTCCGCAGCGCCGGGCTGCCGCCGCCCGGACCATTCGGTGCCATGTCGTTCCCGCCCGGATGCGCGGGGCTGAAAGAATAATCCAGGCCATCGAAGGTGCTGCCGCCGCTCAGCATAAAGTTCCACGCCTGGCGTCGATACGCCGCATTGCCGCGCCCCAGAAATCCCGTCTCGTCGTAGGCGATTGGCTTGTTGAGTCCGTAGTTCCAGGTCGCAGCTTCCG
>JAJZJJ010000268.1 GCA_021810175.1 Acidobacteriota bacterium
TTTACACTTGATATAGATTCTTATGATTTCAGTTAATAACGTAAGCATGCGCTACGGCGCTAAAGTTTTGTTTGAAGACGTGGCCGTGACCTTTACGGTGGGCCGCCGCTATGGTTTGACGGGGCCTAATGGGGCCGGCAAGTCGACCTTTATGAAGATTCTGACCGGCGAGCTGGAGCCGCAGAAAGGCAACGTGGTGCGCCCGAAGAAGATGGGCGTGCTGCGGCAGGACCAGTTCGCGTTTGACGCCTACCGCGTGATTGACACGGTGATTATGGGCAATGCCCCGCTGTGGGCGGCGATGGAAGAGCGTGACGCCATCTACTCGAAGGCCGAGCTGACCGATGAGGACGGCATGCGGCTGGGAGAGCTGGAAGGCATTGTGGGCGAGGAAGACGGCTACACGGCGGAGAGCGATGCGGCGATTCTGCTGCAGGGGCTGGATATTCCCGATGAGCTGCACGAGCGCAAGATGGGCGAGCTGCAGGGCGGGCAGAAGGTGCGCGTGCTGCTGGCGCAGGCGCTGTTTGGCAAACCGCAGGCGCTGCTGCTGGACGAGCCGACGAACCACCTCGATCTGGATTCGATCCAGTGGCTGCAGGATTTTCTGCTGAAGTATGAGGGCACGCTGATTACGATTTCGCACGACCGGCACTTTTTGAACAGCGTGACGACGCATACGGCGGACATCGACTACCAGACCATCATCACTTACACGGGCGGCTACGACGAGATGGTGATGGCGAAGACGCAGGTGCGATCGCGGCTGGAAGCTGAGAACGCGCAGCGCGAGAAGAAGATTGCGCAGCTGAACGAGTTTATTGCGCGGTTTGCCGCCGGTACGCGTTCGAGCCAGGTGACGAGCCGCCGGAAGGAAGTAGAGCGGCTGCAGACGAATGACCTCGCGAAGTCGAATATTCAGCGGCCGTATATCCGGTTCGATCAGAACCGTCCCTCGGGCAAGCAGACGATTGAATTTGCCGGGATCCGCAAGAGCTATGGCGATCTGGAAGTGATCAAGGACTTCAGCGGCATGGTGATGCGCGGCGAGAAGGTTTGCCTGCTGGGTCGGAACGCGCAGGGCAAGACCACGCTGCTGAAGTGCCTGCTGTCGGTCGATCCGGAGTTGAAGGACAAGGATTTCACGCTGGATGCGGGTGAGATCAAGTGGGGGCATGCGGCGCAGATTGGGTATTTCCCGCAGGACGCCACGGGGCTGATTGCGCCCGGGATGACGGTGGCGGAGTGGCTGCACCAGTTTGATCCGGAAGCGACGACGGAGGATATTCGGGGGATTCTGGGGCAGATGCTCTTTCGCGGCGAAGAGGGCATGAAGCCGACGGAAGCGCTTTCCGGCGGCGAGACGGCGCGGCTGCTCTTCTGCAAAATGATCTTGCAGAAGCCGAACATTCTGATTCTGGACGAGCCGACGAATCACCTGGACCTGGAGTCGATTGTGGCGCTGAACCAGGCGCTGCAGCGCTACGAAGGCACGGTGCTGCTGGTGACGCACGACTACGACCTGATTGATGAGGTGGGGACGCGCATCTGGCACTTCAAGGACGGCGAAATTGAAGACTTCAAGGGCCCATTGACCGAGTACGAAAGCGCCGTAGCCGCTGTACGGTAAGTATCGGTCGCACCAGCGACAGCGCCCTTGGCGCAAGGCCTGCAGCAAGGACGAAGCGATTTGCCACTTCTGTTAAACGCACAATCTGTGAGCAAGGCCTTTGGCGCGACGCCGTTGTTCCGTGAGATTTCCTTTACCGTGAACGACGGCGACCGCATTGGCGTGATCGGGCCAAACGGCAGCGGGAAGTCGACGCTGCTGCGCATTTTTGCTGGCGAAGAGGAGCCGGACGCGGGCGAAGTGACTCTGCGCGGCGGCGCGCGGCTGGTTTACATCGAGCAGGAGTCTCAGTTTGAGCCGGGCGTGACGGTGAGGGGCGTGGTGGAGGCGGCGCTGAGGCGCGCGAAGGCACCTCACGATGAGTGGGAGACGCGGCTGCGCGCGACGCTGGGCAAGGCTGGGTTTACGGATTTTGGAGCGGAGGCGGCATCGCTCTCCGGCGGATGGAAGAAACGACTGGCGATAGCGAAGGGGCTGGTGCAGGCGCCGGATCTATTGCTGCTGGATGAGCCGACAAATCATCTGGACCTGGCGGGGATTGCGTGGCTGGAGGATTTGATCCGGCAGGCGCAGTTTGCGACGGTGGCGATCAGCCACGACCGGTATTTCCTGGAGAATTTTGCGCGTGAGATTGCGGAGCTGAGCCGGGCATATCCGTCGGGGTTGCTGCGGGCCAAGGGATAATATTCGGATTTTCTGGATGCGAAGCAGGCATTTCTGGCGAGCGAGGCAAAACGGCAGGAATCGCTGGAGAATCGTGTGCGCGTGGAGCAGGAGTGGCTGAGGCGCGGTCCCAAGGCTCGTGCGACGAAGGCCAAGGCGCGGATCGACAAGGCTTACGAACTGATGGACGAGCTGGCGGATGTGAGCAGCCGGATGAAGACCGCGACGGCGGGAATCGATTTTACGGCGACTGACCGGCAGACGAAGCGATTGGTGGAGATGGAAGACGTCCAGTACTCGGTGGATGGGCGGAAGCTGTTTTCAGGACTGAACTTTCCTGTTGTGGCCGGGGCGCGCGTGGGCATTGTGGGACCGAATGGCAGCGGCAAAACGACGCTGCTGCGGCTGATCGCAGGCGAACTGGAGCCGGAGGCTGGGACGATCCAGCGGGCGAATGCTCTGAAGGTGACGTACTTTGAACAGACCCGACAACTGGACGGAAACCAGACGCTGCGGCGGGCGCTGGCTCCGGACAGTGATTCGGTAGTGGTGAATGGCAGCGTCGTGCACGTGGCATCGTGGGCGGCGAGATTCCTGTTTACCGGGGAGCAACTGAACCAGCCGGTGGAAAGACTCAGCGGCGGTGAACGGGCGCGGGTGCTGATGGCGCGGATGATGCTGCAGCCGGCGGATTTGCTGATTCTGGACGAGCCGACGAACGATCTGGATATTCCGACGCTGGAGATTCTGGAGGAGAGCCTGACGGATTATCCAGGGGCAGTACTGCTGGTGACACACGACCGGTACTTGCTGGATCGGGTATCAAGCGTGGTGATTGGGTTGGATGGGCAAGGCGGAGCGGCCAGTTTTGCCGATTATGCGCAATGGGAAGCGTGGATGGCTGAGCAGGAGGCCGCGCGCAAGGCGGAAACCGCGGCCAAGATGGAGACGACACGGAGCCAGGCTTCGTCGCCGGCAGCCCCGATAAAGAAGAAGCTGGGGTACCTGGAAGCGCGGGAGTGGGCGACGATTGAGGAGCGCATTGCCGAGGCGGAGTCGGTGCTCAAGATGCGGCGGCAGACGTTGGAGGATCCGGCCGTGGTGGTTGATTCGGTACGCCTGCAGGCAGCGCTGGCAGAAATGGAAGAGGCACAGCAGGCCGTAGACGCACTTTACTCACGATGGGCGGAGTTGGAAGCAAAACAGGGGTAAGGTGCTGATTCCAGGGTGCCTTGTCGGGCCGCAGCTGAGTTTCGGAGTTGGAGTGCTCGCCTTCGGGCATTTCGGAACGTGTGGCAGAAGTCCTTCGGAATCAAGATCGTGTGAATTTTATTGCCAAACTCCGAATTTTGTTTCATATTTTGACCTGTACTAGGTTACTATGGTTGAAACTTAAGTCACGGATCCCCCCATAGCTTGCTCATCTTCCCCCCAACAACTGAATAAGGTGGCCATGGAGAATCATCTCTATCGACAGATCCTCGGCATTCGATTTTTCACCGGAACTGCAGCACAAAGTGTGAAACAGATGAAGACCAAGGGCGGGCTGCTGGTAGTGCCTGCAGCGCCTGCACTGAAGGATTTGCCAACCCACAGTGGTTACCGCGAGGCGCTGCTGGATGCCGATCTTGCCATTACGGACAGCGCGTTGATGGTGATGCTGTGGAACCTGCTGCATCGCGACCGGATTCGCAGAACGTCCGGTCTGGAGTATCTGCGTCGCCTGCTGAACGATTGGGAAGTGCGGCTTCCGGGCAATACGGTCTGGATAATGGCGAGCGCTCAAAGTGCCAGGCGCAACCTGCGGTGGCTGCGTTCCCAGGGGATTCTGGTGCCTGAGTCCCATGTCTATCTGGCGCCGATCTACCAGGGCGAAATCGAAGATCCGAAACTCCTGGAATTGTTGCGGGAGCGGCAGCCAAAGCACATCATCGTGACGGTGGGCGGCGGCACGCAGGAGAGGCTGGGCAGGTATATCAAGCATACGGTCGGCTACCGGCCGGCGATCCACTGTATCGGCGCGGCGATTGCCTTTCTCAGCGGGGACCAGGTGAAGATTCCGGTTTGGGCGGACCGAATGGGGTTGGGATGGTTGCTGCGGTGCCTGTCGAGCCCACAAAGGTATGTTCCGCGGTATTGGGAGGCGCGCAAACTGGTCGGCCTGATACTGCGTTATCGGGAGCGCATGCCGGAGGTTGCAGCAGATACAGCCAGAGCGGCATAATTCACCTGCCGCCTTGAGAGTTACGCCGTGAGATGCTGTGACAAGCATGCATTTTGAGGAATTTGTCACGCTGGCACCGTATACGACCCTCCACATTGGCGGACCGGCGCGTTGGTTTGCCGAAGCCAGGACCGATGAGGAGGTGGCCGAAGCGGTTCGTTTCGCGCGGGCACGCGCACTTCCCTTTATTGTGCTGGGCGGGGGGAGCAATCTGCTGGTGCGGGATGCAGGATTCGCGGGCCTGGTGATTCATATGGGACTGCGAGGTATCCGGCAGGACGAGGGCCGTTTTGCGGTCGCGGCCGGCGAGGCCTGGGATAGCTTTGTGAGCCATGCGGTTGAGCGCGGATATGCCGGGATCGAGTGCCTGGCGGGAATCCCGGGGACCGTTGGCGCGACGCCAGTGCAGAATGTGGGCGCCTACGGTCAGGAAGTGGCGGAGACGATCGTCCGAGTTCGCGCATTTGATACCAAGACTGACAAAATTGTGGACCTCGCGGCAGCAGAGTGCGGGTTTGCCTACCGGCGTAGCCTTTTTAACTCGGTGGAACGAGGACGGTACATCGTTACGGCTGTGACGTATGCGTTGCGGGCGGCGGGCGAGCCGAGGTTGAGCTACGCGGATTTGCAGCGACGCTTCCCCGCCGGAACGAGGCCGACGCTGGAGGAAGTGAGTGAGACGGTAAGAGAGATTCGGCAAGGCAAGGGCATGCTGATAGTGGAAGGCGAACCAGATTGCCGCAGCGCGGGGAGCTTCTTCAAGAATCCCGTGGTTGAGCAGGCGCACTATGCGCGGATCGCAGGCGATGCGGCGGCGGCGGTGCCGTCGTATCCAG